>JAAYYM010000481.1 GCA_012515365.1 Clostridia bacterium | reverse complement strand
TAAGTTGGAAAAACGGGTGGGATATGCTACACTTAAAGGAAGCTTAAGTGTGGAAATAGCGGGAGGTGTGACCATGATTTTTTTGAAAGCAGATCGCGAGATGGAATTGATTTTTAATCGCTTGATCAAAACGATGAAAGTATCTGTAGAGTGGACAGGGAATTTTGTGATCCTAGAGGACTATTTGATCTTATTGGGGCGTGTCAGATCACTTTTGTTTAATTTTGAATCCAGAAAAGCAGTTACAAATATTGTAGATATTCCTATTAAGGAAGATGCTTTGGTCATGATCGAAGAGAATGGAATGCTTAAAAATACACTTAACATGACTTTATATGTGTTTGGAAAGTGGGGCTCAATCAGTGGTCTGCGTGTTGAAAAGCAATATGGACAACTGAATGAATTATTTACAGGAATTTTGAATGATATATCGGTGAAGCCTGATTTGAATGAAACCAATCTTCGATTTTATAAGGAAGGAATCCGATTAAATTATGAGGATGTGATACAGCTTGTCATTGAGGCAAAACATGATGAGGAGGCACTAGATGAAATCGCACAGGAGGAAAAGATCGGACTCTGGCATAATGTCTGTTGGAAAAAGGCTGCATATGAGATTTTAAGAGCAGAGGTAACAAAAGAAGAACGTAAACAAAATAGAATAGGAAATCATTTTAGTCTGGTAGGATATCTGTGTCCAGTTTGTCAGAAGAAGTTGTATCAGATTGTTTATTCATATGAACATGAGCCGTTGATTGATACAGAAGAAGGAAGAGTTTTTCTTGCCAGAGCTTATACCTGTAATCAGTGCCAGAGCTACTATACGGCACGCCCTCAGAAGCTGTTTGCAGAGGGCGATTTGTATGAACTGGAATATCATGATGACACAAAAGCGTATGAGGACTATCAGGAGTTGCTTGGAGCAAATGCTGATCTGGACTATAACTGCCGTTTTAATGAATTTGAAGCAGATCGGAAAAGAGCAAAGCAGGAAGAGGGAACAAATCAAGAAACAAATGATGGAGTCAATCCAGAACCAATAGAAGAAATCGCAGAAGTCGCAGTCAATCAGCTAATGGATCATATTGAAGCTGATCTTGAACGTATGTCGGAGGAAGAATGTAATGAGATTGATGAAAGAATCAGCAGTAAAATGGAGGAGGGATTTTATAGTCCCAAGACGGTAAGCAGATATGAGCAGTATGCGAAACCCAAATTAATGCTTCGTATCAGACAGATTAAAAAGGAAGAAGAACGTAAGTCTGAGAAAGAGCGAAAACAGCGAGAAGAAAGAGAGAATCGAAAGCTCAAATATGATGGGAAGATGAAAGTACTTTCTAGACTTTCTGATTTTCAAATCAAGGAAATGGTACAGAATCTCTCTGACGAAAAAATACTAGAGCCTGTTGAAAAACAGGCCTATTTGGATTTGATCGAACAGGAGAAGTTGCGCAGACAAAAAGAGAGAGCAGAGAAAAATGGAGATAAATTTAAGGAATCCAATACAGAGAAAACAGACGATATAAATAAAACAGATAATCAAAAAGAAAAAAGTGAACATAAAGAAAAAAGTGATCATAAAGAAAAAAGTGATCATAAAGAAAAAAGTGATCATAAAGAGACAGGTGACATAAAAGAAACCGGTGACATAAAAGAAACAGATGGAATTAAGGAAAACAATAATCAGAAAGAAAAAAATAATAAAGAAAGAAACGTCATAAAAGAAAAAGGCAGTATCAAAGAAAAAGGTGATTTAAAAGGAAAAGGCAATATAAGGGAACTGGATGGTATAAAAGGAAGAAGTGGCATAGAAGAACGTGATGACATAAAAGAAACTGTTAAGAAAAATAGAGCAGATCATATAGATAAAACTGGTGGTACAATCAAGCAGACAGTCGAGGAGAGAAAAGCAGGTACAATAGACCATTCAGCAAGAGAAACGAACGCAGAGCAAACAGACAGTGAGAAAAGAACTGCTCAAAAAATCCAAGCAGAGGAGCGGGAATTTCAAAATAGAGAAGTAAATTATAATGATATAAAAAAGAGTGAAATAAATGAAACGATGATGCGTCAAAGGGATAATCGACCGATCGAGGTTCAAAAGCATGAAATAGCCGGGTATGTCAACAGAGCCAGAAAAAACAACAGATCTGATTATACAAGCCTGATTGAAGAACTGGAAGAAAAAAATTATGCACAAGAGGTCGTAGATCCTGTCAAAGAAAAACTGAAGGAGAGAATTGCACAGCTGGATCAAAAGGAAATCGATGAAATCTGCGCAGAGATCTCAGATGAATCTTTTGCAGAAAGTTATGAGGCATATGAAAAAATAGAACAGGGAGATTTTCTGCCAGAACTAAAAAAGGATGCAATGGATCAGATTGAAAAACGATTAAGAAAGATTAAAACAGAAGAGTGTGAACTGCTCATTAAGAAAATCAGAAATGACTGGCCAGAAGAGCTGCAAACACATCCACGAATTCATTTTTACCCTGCCAGAAGAGTGCTGCAAAATGAGGCAGAGCCGGAAGAGTATGAGCATTTTCAACAGGCTGTTAAGCATTTTGCACCACCAAGGACAAAATTCGAACTTCCTATTATATTATTAGATGCATCAAAAAAGGAAGATGGCAGTGCCGGAATACTCATTACCGAGGATTATGTGTATATTTCAGCAACATTTGAAGCGTTTATGATCCCAATTATTAAGATCGATTGCGTCGAACTGAAAAAAGGACTTCTTGGAAGCTCCCTGTGGATCATTCAAAAAGACAAAAACAGCAACAAACTTCGCTGCATGCTTCCGAAAGAAGAGCTTGCGACACTGGCACAGGTATTGACCGAGTTTCTTCAGTATTTACAGGAAAAACCGGAATCCAGAAAAATTGATTATCTGGCAAAAGCAAAACATGAGATTATTTGCTGCCTACGCTGTGGTTACAAATATAAGGATGGACAGATTTGCCCTAAATGTGGTTATAAGATTAATCTGTGATGAAAAGATGACAAAAAAAGTCGAGTAATTAATTTGGTGATGGATTAAGATGAATGCTGTAAAGAGGAGGTAGTCAAATGCAGCATTCAATCATCGAAGTAACACATTTATCAAAATCGTACGGTGAAAAGAAGGTAGTAAAGGATTTAAGTTTTTCTGTACAAAAGGGAACTGTTCTCGGTCTGCTCGGAGCAAACGGTGCCGGAAAAACAACCAGTATCGAATGTATTCTAGGAACAAAGAAACGAAACAGTGGATCGATAACGATCTTAGGAAAGGATCCAAGAAAGGATCGAAAAGAACTCTTTCAGAAAATAGGTGTTCAATTTCAGGATGCCAGTTATCAGCATGAAATCAGTGTAAAAGAGTTGTGTGAAGAAACGGAGTCAATTTATAAACATCCACAGGATTACAAGATGTTACTCAAACAATTCGGAATCGCTGATAAAGAAAAAAGTCTGGTTAAGAGTCTGTCAGGCGGAGAACGACAGAGACTGTTTATCACGCTTGCATTGATCCCACAGCCGGAGATTGTATTCTTAGACGAGCTGACAACGGGACTGGATGCCAGAGCGAGAAGAGAAGTATGGAATGTATTAAAAACACTAAAGAGTAATGGAATGACTATGATTCTAACTTCACACTTTATGGATGAGATAGAAGCTCTGTGTGACGAGATCATCATCCTAAAAAAAGGAAACGTCGAGTTTAAAGGAACGGTAAAGGAAGCGATAGATAAGAGTCCGTTTGAACACTTTGAAGATGCTTATCTGTGGTATTCAGATGAGGAACGTGACGATGAACTTTTAAAAGAGAAGGAGGAAGCATAGAATGAAAACATTTAAAACAATGTTAAGAATTGAAGGAAAATTATCGATTCGAGATATGAATATGGTAATCTTCGCAATTATCATGCCGATTATCATTTTGGTGATTCTGGGTGTTATCTATGGAAACAAACCAGCTTTTGAAGGAGCTGATTATACATTTTTGGAACAATCCTTTGGAGCAATGGCAAGTATCGCGATATGTGCAGGCGGACTGATGGGACTGCCGATCATGATCTCAGAATACCGTGAAAGAAAAATATTAAAACGGTTTAAAGTAACGCCAATCAGCCCGGTTATGATTTTGGTCGTACATTTATGTATCTATGCGTTGTACGCAGCTGTATCAGTAGTTTCACTGTGGTTATTAGGATTTTTGTTTTGGGGTATTCGGCTCAAAGGTTCTCTGCTTGTCTTTATCGGAGGCTGGCTGCTTGTATTAATCTCAATTCTGAGTATTGGTCTTTTGGTAGGTGGGATTGCGAAAAATACAAAAAGTGCATCTGTTATTGCATCGATTCTCTATTTTCCGATGCTTGTATTTTCTGGTGCAACACTACCATATGAAATCATGCCACCATTGATGCAGAAGATTGTCAGCGTTATGCCACTGACACAGGGAATTAAAATCTTAAAGGCATCGGTTCTTGGACAGCCTTTGGATTCTGTCTTACTTTCGGTCATTGTAACACTTTTACTTGCGCTGCTATGTATCGGTGCATCGATCAGGTTTTTCCGCTGGGAAGCCTGATTATAATAGAAGGAAATGAGGGATTTTATGCAGGAACAGATTGTTGCAGTTCAGAATATGCAGAATTATATTGAACAACATCTGCTTGAGGAAATTACACTTGCTGATCTGGCAGGAGTGTCCATGTTTTCACCATGGCATTCCTACCGGCTATTTAAGACTTATACGAATTATACACCGGCAGATTATATTCGACGTTTGAAATTATCAAAATCAGCTTTGCGACTACGTGATGAGGATGTCACTGTTACAGAGCTTGCCTTTGAAATGGGTTTTTCCAGTGTAGAAGGCTATCAGAGAGCGTTTCACAGAGAGTTCGGATGCAATCCAAAGGAATATGCAAAACATCCTGTTCCGATTTATCTGTTTATTCCTTATGGAGTTCTATACAGCGAAATTAAGCGTGAACATAAGAAACTAGAGGAGGAAACAAACGTGTTTATACAGATCATACATAAACCTGAGCGCAAAGTCATTATTAAACGAGCAAGAACCGCAGCAGATTATTTTGAGTATTGTGAAGAGGTAGGCTGTGAAGTCTGGGGATTGCTTTGCAGCATCAATTCTATCAGTGGTGAACCGGTTTGTCTCTGGCTGCCGGAGGAATATCGCGAGCCGGATACCGGAGAATATGTGCAGGGTGTTGAGGTTCCACTTGATTATCAGGAAGAAATTCCGGAAGGATTTGATACCATTACCTTGCCAGAGGCAGATTATATGCTGTTTCAAGGAGAGCCCTTTAGAGAAGAAGAATACTGTGCGGCGATTGAGGGGGTACAGGAGGCAATCAAGAGATTTAATCCACTTTCAAAGGGATATCGTTTTGATAGCACTAATCCAAGGATTCAGCTGGAACCGATCGGAATGCGCGGTTATATGGAATTATTACCAGTAACGGCAGTCTGAGGGATTGTCTATCATACCCATGTAGTATATGGATGCAATAACGATCCGGGTTTCTTGACAAGCTATGTAGATTGCATTATAGTAATCGGTGAAACAAATATTTAGTGCTAGGGGAGCTTTTGCTGAGACTGCAGGATGACTGCTGACCCTCATGACCTGAACCGGGTAATGCCGGCGTAGGCAAGCAGCTTTATTTCACTTTGAACAAGGTGAGAGATAGCAATGAAAAGCCCCTCCATTGTAGTACTTACTCACAAGGAGGTTTTTTTATGTCATTATTTCTAACTCAGGGTGATGGGGAATACCTGTTAAAACCCGTCGGATATGCAGCATTAATCATTATCATGTTATTGATACTTTTTGGTCTTTATCTATGGAATGATAAGAAGAACAAAAATGTGACAACCAGGCAGCTCGTATTTAGTGCCGTGGGAATGGCATTGGCATTAGTTACATCTTATATGAAACTGGCATCTTTGCCATTTGGTGGATCCATCACATTGTTTTCTATGTTCTTCATTGTCTTCATTGGTTATCTGTTTGGTGTGAATGCCGGACTGACAGCAGCCGTTGCTTATGGAATCCTGCAGCTGATCATAGAACCGTATATCTTTCACCCGGTTCAGGTGCTGTTAGATTATCCGCTTGCGTTTGGCATGCTGGGGCTTTCAGGATTCTTTGCCAATAAAAAGCACGGACTTATGATAGGATATGCAGTTAGTGTTTTAGGGCGTTATATCTGTCATGTCATATCAGGGTATATTTTTTTTGGTGCATACGCACCAGAGGGAAGCAATGCATTTATTTATACGTTAAGTTATAATTTAACCTATATACTACCTGAGTTTATTGCTACAATGGTACTATTAGTGATACCGGCAGTTTCAAGTGCGCTCACTCACGTAAAGCGTATGGCAACAGAAGCCGAAACTGTTAAGAAGGTACAGAACAGCCAGGTATAATCACAATTACCTGGAGTGTAACGTATATAAAAGAAAACAGGATCGTAGGAGGAGCGGGATTATGAACATTCGCCATTTAGAAATCTTTACAGCAGTAGCAGAGTGCAAAAAAATGCGAATGGCTGCTGAACAGCTTCATATTACCCAGCCCTCTGTCAGTCAGGCGATACGAGAATTGGAAGACTACTATCATGTCAAGCTGTTTGAGCGTCTCTCACAACGCATTTATATCACAGAAGCAGGAAAACAGCTGTTACCATATGCAAGGCACTGCGTGGAGTCGTATCTGAAATTCGAAGAGTATGCCTTTGATCTGTCACATAAGGATATGATCCGTGTCGGGGCTAGTGTTTCCGTAGGAACCATCATGCTTCCTGAAATTGTTAAAAGAGTCAGACTTGAGCGTCCTGATGCGGACATTCGTGTGACAGTGGATAATACAACCAGAATTGAAGAGATGACAGTAAATAGTGAGCTGGATCTGGCAATCGTAGAAGGTATGGTTTACCATCAGGAGCTGACCATACGTGAGATTGCAGAAGATGAACTGGTGTTGGTGGCAGCTAAACCACATCCATTTTATAGAAAGGACCAGATCGAGCTTAAGGATCTGCAGGGAGAAGCTTTGATTTCCAGAGAGCTTGGCAGTGCGGAACGTAATCAGTTTGAGTACTATTTAGCAGAGCAGGGGATCAAAATGGTGAGTCAGTGGAGCTGCAGCAATACAGAGACAATCAAAAAGGCACTTAGGGATGGAGAAGGTGTTGCTATTTTGTCCCGTATGCTGGTTGAAGAAGAGCTTGCTCGTGGTGAGTTTCATATCATACCGGTTAGGAGCCAAAACGAATCGGTTCATATCAGGAGAAAAATCAAGCTGTTATATCATAACAACAAGTATTTCTCTCCGATTATGGATGTATTTGTGGATAAAAGTTTGTCCTTTATGCCAAAAGAATCAGATAAATAATTGTACCTACAATGCCACTTCCGAGAATAATGGAAATGGCATTTGCTTTCCATTTTTTTAATATGAAGACACAGCCTATGAAAAGGAGAAACTCCACAACCCTAAAGTTTTCAAGCGCAATATCTGCAAGCTTTGCCTGAAATAATCCGAGGAGTAAGATCGACAGACCGGCTGAGCCAATCAGAGCAACCACTGCAGGGCGAAGAGCAGCCAATACTTTTTGAACACCGGCGAATTCACGGTATTTATAGTAAAAATGAGCAAGTGTCAGACAAATGATGAAGGATGGAATGATGCATCCGAGTGTACAGATGATAGCACCCAGAGGACCCTGTAATCGCATTCCGACAAAGGTTGAAGAGTTGATAGAAATCGGTCCGGGAGTCATTTCAGCAATTGTGATCAGATCTGTGAATTCTTCCAGTGTCATGAGGGAATGTGTAAATACAATCTGATCCTGGATCAGGGGAATAGCAGCATATCCACCTCCGACGCTGAATAATCCGACCTGAATAAAGCTTAAAAATAATTTGAGTATCAGCATGGCAATTCACCTTCCTTTTTCTGTTTCTGATTCTTTTTCATATCAATCAATAAATCCAATAATCCGATGCCCAGACAGCTTAATATGATCAACATGGCACTGACGCCAAAGAACACAACTGCAATAAACGAGATGACCATCATCACGATATAAAGTATCCGTTTGGTCTTGCAGACATTGATCAGAAGATTAAGCGTTACATCAAAAATAACAGCAGCTACTCCTGCGCGCATGACCTTCAAAGCCAGTGCAATATAGCGGTTTGTACGGAATTCATTATAGAATACAGAGATGATCGAAATAATGATCATAGGTGGAATGATCGTTCCAAGCACTGCCACTACAGATCCCAAAATGCCACTCATCCGATAGCCAATGATCACAGATGCGTTTACAGGTAAAGGGCCTGGAGAGGATTGTGTGATGGCTGTGATATCCAGCATTTCATTTTCATCCATCCATTTTAACTCTTCTACAAATTTTTTCTTCATTAAGGAAACGATGACAAAACCGCCGCCAAAGGTGCAGGCACTTAGTATAAACATTGATTTAAATAAGATCCAAAGCGTTTTTTTATCAGCTTTCTTTTTCATATTGGATTCTCGCTTTCTCATTTTATGAAATGTAACAGTCTGTTGACGTTATTTAGTGTAACGCTGATCTGAACATATGTAAAATACATATATTTTATAAAACCAATAAGAAATACCTATCATATGAAAAATGCATAAAGATCTGCATAAAGATTGCATTAAATTAATCAAATTTCTGATTCCATTTTCAAATTAAAAGTGCTATAATCACTCATTGTGGAAAAAAACAAGGAGGGAAAACAATATGACAATAGCACAAATTCTGGCTTTAATCATATTTATAGCCATGTTCGTTTTGATTGTTATGGATAAGATTGAGAGACACTTTGTTACACTTGGATGTGGTCTCTTGACACTGATTGCTGTATTTGGTTTCGCTATGCGAAGTACAGATGCCATTATGGAAACTTTAAATATGAGGAACATTTTTACTGCTGGGTTTTGGTATGTGAGTGGGGTAGCAGAAGAGTCTTCAACCGGTATTAACTGGGCAACGATCATCTTTTTGGCGGGAATGATGGTGATGGTAGAAGGAATGGAGAGAGCAGGATTCTTTCGCTGGCTGTGCATGAGACTTGCAAAGCTTGTGAATTATAAACCGATTCCTTTATTTCTTGCGTTTATGATCATGTCAGCTATTCTTGCCATGTTTATTGACAGTATTACCGTTATTCTGTTTTTGGCAGCAGTTACGGTTGAGCTGGCAAAGCTGCTTAAGTTTGATCCGGTACCGATGATTTTATCAGAAATATTTTGTGCAAATCTAGGTGGTTCGGCAACAATGTGTGGAGATCCTCCTAATATTATTATAGGAACTTCTCTTGGTTATTCATTTAGTGATTTTATTACAAACACCGGTGCAATTGCTGCTATCAGTCTGGTTCTGATCGTTACATATTTCTACATTGTATTTCGTAAGGAAATCCTTAAGGGAACATCAGAGACTGTTGATATTTCATCAATGCCGGAACCAAAAGAGGCAATTACGAATAAGAAAGATTTCATCATCAGCTGTGTTATTTTTGCATGCGCAGTCGTACTTTTGATTACTCATGCACAGACAGGACTTACAGTAGCGTTTATTGGAGTGTTTGTATCAATTCTTACATTGATTACTTCTGGAAAGCATGCGATAGCATTGATTAAAAAGCTGGATTATCAGACTCTTTTATTTTTTATTGGTCTTTTTATCGTAGTAGGCGGACTGGAACAGACAGGGATTCTCGAGCTGATCGCAGAAGGGATCGGAACGCTTAGTGCAGGTAAGCTGAAATTAATGGTAGCAATTATCATATGGGTATCTGCAATTGCAAGTGCATTTGTGGATAATATCCCATTTGCAGCAACTATGATCCCTGTTATTAAGAGTCTGGCTATCACTCAGGGTGTGGATCTGTCAACATTAGCATGGGCGCTTTCAATGGGTACAGACATCGGTGGAAGTGCTACACCAATCGGGGCTTCTGCTAATGTTGTAGGAACTTCTGTTGCAGCAAAAAATGGTTATGTGATTAGTTGGGGAAAATATTGCAAAACAGCAGCTCCAGCGACTATAATAGTAATAGTAGTTTCTATGATTTATATTTTCCTACGTTACTGCTAGAAGATTACTACAAGACAGGTGATTGCGAAACGACTTCATTCGTGGAGCGATTTCATGATTTTACACAAAAACGTTCGTCGAAGGCGTTTTGACTCCTTCCTTATTTTGTGTAAATTCATGAAATCTGTTCTTAGGATCGTGAGTTTCGCAATTGCCTGATTACTACAAGAATCTATGGAGGTGAAGGTATGAGTAAACAGACAATTATCTCAATCAGTCGTGAGTTCGGCAGTGCGGGACATGAAATAGCGATGAAAATTGCAGAAGATTTAGGAATGAAATTATATGATAGAAGTATTCTTGATGAAATTGCGAATCAGATGAATGTGAAGGTAGAATTACTCGAAAAATTTGATGAGCAGCCAAGAAATTTTATAATGTCTAGACGTGTTGGTGCATATTCTAATTCAATGGAAGAAATCTTAGCTGAAATTCAATTTGATTTTATTAGAAAGAAAGCAGAAGAGGGAGAATCATTTGTAATCGTAGGCAGATGCTCTGAGGTGATTTTGAAGGATTATGAGGGATTGATTTCTATCTTTGTTACAGCGGACCGTGAATATAAAAAGAAACGTGTGAAAGAGGTCTATCATTTGAGCGATGCGGATGCAATTGCAAAAATGGAGCGTCATGATAAGAAGAGAAAGCGTTACCACAACAGACATTCCGAGACAAAGTGGGGAGATTCCAGATGCTATGATATTTGTATCAACAGCAGTAGGCTCGGAATCGATAAAACAGCAGAAGCGCTGGAAGCATATATAAAGGATAGAATGATCACAGACTGATGACAATGGGGGAAATCAGATTGTGAAAATTTAGTAATTATTATTCCCATATGCATCAATTTACGCTATACTAATATTAGTAGCAAACAGATGAATATCGGGAGGGGCAAACATGAATACATTAT
>JAAYYM010000480.1 GCA_012515365.1 Clostridia bacterium | reverse complement strand
TGTAGACTGTATTGCAGCTCTGCATCATAACAAAACAGAATCCAATTATCATATCCATCTCATCTATAGTGAACGTCAACGACTGGATGAACAAATTAAGAAGATTGCTACCAGAAATATGTTTTTTGATGAAAGAGGACATCACAAACGCACTAAGAAAGAAATCCTGAGTTTAGACGGAAGCATCAGGCAGGGATGCAGAATCATCTCCAAGGGTGAAGTCTATGAGACAGCCTATTTATCAGGAAAGAATCCCATGTTCAAAACAAAGAAGTATGCCCATGAAGTAAAGATATTGTTTACGGACTTGAATAATTACTTTATAGAAGAAGAATCAAAGAAACTATCCGTGTTCCGGCAGGGAAGTGTTTACCTTGCTACTAAGAAGATAGGAAAGAACAATCCCAAGGAAGCTTTTATCTGGGCAGATAATGTAGCACGAAAAGACTGGAATCTGAAAGCAGATGAGGCACTGGTATGTGGGGTACCGGAAGAAGATATTATGCAGATAAAGAAAGAGTATATTAAAGAGCCGGTAAAAAAATCCATTTTATTAATGGGTAAGAAGCCGGGATTCTTAAAGGAAATTATTCATAAGGCAATTATCAGATTATCAGAATCCATCTCATCTATCCATCGTCCTATAGAACCGGTGCTGACCGTTGATTTAGAAGAGTTTAAGGAGATGAAAGTTATAAAGAAAGAACTGGACGCCAATCAGAAACAGATTGATGGATTGAAGATAAAATTAGGTGATATCCAAAATGAGTTTGCTACCCTATATGCCCCATGGAAAAAGACTAACAACCTAAAGGAACAGGCTGAAACAATGAATCAAATACAAGACTTACAGCGTGAACATGGAAAGATAGTAACGAGTAAAGGGTATCAAAATGTACAGAGTTTTATGAGAGCCTACAACCAGTCTATGGTAGCAATAATGCAGTATCAGGATGAGATGAAGGAATACCGGAAACAGAATGGAAAAGAAGAGCCGGAGACGGAGAAGAAACAGAGTATTCATGACAAGTTAAATCAGTATAAGGAGCAAGCGAAATCTTCTGCAAAGAGTAAAAATGAGAGAATATTCATAAGATAAATATTACTAATAGCGATATTATATCTTGACATGTAATATGAAAGTGTTATAATCCCATCTTTGACAGTTCAAATTCAGAGAAACCTTATAATAAGGGCTTTCTCTGCATTTTTTATAATGGTAAAATGTAGCTATATATTATTACTTTTTCTTGGTATTACGTATAATTTTTTTCATATTTACATCGGTTGTAATCTCATAATCTGTCCTAAATCCAAACGTTTCATGTAAAGTATCTGTTAAGTCTGTTCTGGTGTATGTAGGTGTGTAACCTAGCTTTTCACCTGGGCGTGACATCATCATACCTCTTAAGGTGTTTATGATTTCTTCGCAAGTATATTTTTCATCAAGCTTTTTTTCTAAGATTCTAAATACAAATAATGCTATAAAGCATGTAATGAAATGTGCTTTGATACGTTCCTCATCTTGTAGGTATACGGGGCGAGTCTTAAATTCAGTTTTCATGATACGAAAACATTCTTCGATTTTCCAACGCTTTTTGTTGATTTTAATAATCTCGTCAATTCCCATATTTTCTATGTTAGTGCATACAGCATAGAAACCATCATATTTTTCTTCTTCGAAAATGATATCAGTATTTAGGAATGGCACATCTTTATTACATACTTCACCATGTTCTGTTACGACATCATGACCAATAAAACGATGTGGGTCATTTTGATTTTTGGGACGTTGTTTGTATTTGCCACTATTTATAAGATCCTGTGCACGTTCGATTTGTCCTTGGCGTATTTTGCGTTGGTATTGCTGATACTTTAGAGAGAAAGATACAATCAAATGCTGTTCCAATAGGGTGGAGCCACTTTTGATTTTTCTCTGCGAGAGGTCTTCTTTTATCCAACGATCCTTGTAATAAACCTTATTATAGTCTGTTGTTAGGTCTAATTCATTTAGGTCATAGGTTTTGTCATCGCCAATTAAATGCCAACCATCAGGATCCAATGCGAACTCTTTTAAGTAACTGGGTAGTTGTTTAACTGATTGAGTTGTGATAAAGCTACGGAGCCTCTCGCCACCAATCTTTAAGTCGTTAAACTTACGATTGCTCTTGGATGAAAGACCAGCGTCAGTACAGACAATAATCTGATCGAGTCCATAATCATGTAGTACTTTCTTTTCTAATGGCTTCAAGGTGGGTTGTTCACTTTGGTTTCCAGGAAATATATCAAAAGCCAAAGGAATACCGTCATAATCCATAAAAAGTCCCATGCCAACCAAAGGTAAAGGTTGGTGTTGTTTGCTCTTACCATATCGACGTAAATCATCAGCCTCTTCTAGTTCGAAGTAATAGTTAGTACAATCGTAGTAAAGGATATCTTTGCGACGTTCTACAACTTTCTGACTATTTTTATATAATTCAGCTTGTATAAAATCATTCTCTTTTGCAAGAACAGATAATGTTCGATAAACGTCATGTAATTCAAAGGAAGGTTGTTCTAAAAATATGCCTGCATGTTTTTGTGACGCTGACTTTGAAGAAGGATAGAGAATCCTTGTGTAGATCAGTTTCGAAAGTATGTCGTTGATATCATACTCAAAGAGATACTTAGAGCTGATTTTATTGCAGATTTTATTCAAACCAAAGCTGTAGTAGATATCTTGGAGAAAAAGGTATCCGCAGTTATAAGCCTTTTGTTCACCTCTTTTAAGAAGCTTCGTCGGGGAATAACTAATAATGATTTCCTTTTGTTCCTCGTATTCTTTACGATTAAGTTCATTTACGTATTCCTGAGCCCAAACATAAGGATCTTTTCCATTTGCTTTTGTTTTCACTTCATCAAGGTTACCTAATTTTTCAACAGTAATAGTTGTTACTGAACCATTCTGCTTGCGTATAGTTTTTTGTACATAGAATGATGCAGAATTTTTTGATTTACTTACAGTTAGTTTCATGCCAACACCTCCATACCTCATTATATCACACATAACTACAAATAGCTACACAATAATGGAAAAAGTTTGACAAAAAAATAAGCCTATATCAAGGCTTACAAGGATTTTCTTGCTATTTAGCTGTCAAACTTCCGA
>JAAYYM010000479.1 GCA_012515365.1 Clostridia bacterium | reverse complement strand
AATCTGATATAGAGACTTATTTCTTTCGGAAATTAGTCAGTGACGGGATTCATGTCAAAATAGAATCAAATAAAAAAACGGAGGTAATACGCTGATGTCATACTGTGTAAACTGTGGTGTTGAATTAGAAAATAACAAAGAACGCTGTCCATTATGTAATACACCTGTCTATAACCCCTTGCAGAAAATCGATAGAACTCTGACCCCATCCTTTCCACCAAAGGCTGGTCAGGTCGAACGTGTCAAAAATAGTGACATGGCTATCCTGCTGTCTATTGTATTAGCTTCCACTGCGATTTCCTGTGGTCTCCTTAATCTGCTTGTCTTCAAGACAGGAAGCTGGTCTTTCTACATCATTGGTGCCTGTATGCTGTTATGGGTTATTTTCATACCAAGTGTTATTTATACAAAGCTTTCGATCTATCTGTCCCTCTTGTTTGATGGAACCGCCATCTCTTTCTATCTATGGGTCATTGCGTTTTCAATCGGACGCTTTAACTGGTATCTTCGCCTTGCACTTCCTATTATCACACTTGTTACTTTTTTAGTGATATTGTTTGTATTTCTTCATCGTTTTTTCAAAACATCCATTCTTTCAACAGCTATTTATTTATTTGGAGAGATTGCATTCTTTTGTATCGGTCTTGAAATGCTGATCTGCTTCTATCAGGAGAAAATGATCCGTCTGACGTGGTCTTCTGTCGTCCTGGTAAGCTGTTCCATCATCGTCATCACTTTATTAACGATCATCACGCGAAGCCGTCTGCGAGAAGCTGTCAGAAGACGTATGCATATGTGATCATACATGTAATGACTTGATGTATGATGAATCATTAGGTGTGTATTCAATTAATAAGGAAGATACTGGACGTAAATACCATAAAGTATGACATCTTCCTCTGACTGATTTCTGACAACAAACTCGATATCCTTAACTTCTTGATCGATCATAATTTCATAAATAACCGCCTGATCCGTTTTTTTCTCGCTGACCGGTTCAAACCGATAAAGCTCTGATCCCTTATGATAAGCCAGACAATAGGCATTTGAAAGATGCTCTCCCTGAACAGTTACACGATAGTGTCCCTCCGGCAGCTCCATATAAGGTCCATATGAAACACCCCCTGAATGCAGGGTTCTGACGCCTTTGTCATCTTCACCCTCATTTACGAAGGTTCCATCAAATTCAGCATGCCAATTCATCATCTCTTCCACTTGTATTTCTTCATATCCTTTGATAGGCTCCTTTAATCCCACGAGCCAGTCATCGACTTGATAATAATGAAGGTTATAATCTGCTGTCCGCATTCTTGATTTCCAGGTAAACACATAGATGGTCTGTGTATCGCAGTGTTCCATAAAATCATCTGCCACTTCTTGAAGTGGCTCTGTTAATGCGCGCGCAAAATAAAAATTATTGATGGTCATGCCATGATCAGCCGCATAATCTGAAAATGCATACAACTCTCCCTGACTCAAATTATCCTTGTCTACAAATAGCAGGTGTTTTTTATCACGAAACTGCATCACGTCCTTCCAAAAGTTCGACTGCAAAGGACTTTCATATATCGTTTTTTTAGCAAATTCCGCATGGCGCTCACCGATTTTCTTATGAAGATCATATCCTTGAAGTCCCAAGGCAGTCATTAACAATATAGTCCAGATAATCAAAACAGGCTTCGCATATTTCTTTTTCTTCACATAGCTTGGAACCGTGCACACAGCTGCGATCATGATCCAATAAACAACCGGCCAGATCATACGCCCGGTTGAACGAAAGATTGCCCATAGATCTATTATTTTTTTTGGTAATGCAGGGTGAAAGATGAGTTTTGAATAAAATGAAATCTCCGGTGATGCTGCAAACAAAACGGTCAGGAATATGCCTGCCACAATGCAGAACAGATGCTTTTTAGTAGCTATCGCATGCTTAAGTTCATTCATGCATGTATTTTTATTTGTGCTT
>JAAYYM010000478.1 GCA_012515365.1 Clostridia bacterium | reverse complement strand
TGTTCAATTGTAGACTGAATCGCTTCCTCTACTTCTTCCGGTGTTACACTGGGTATTGTTTTTACTACCTCCAGACCTTTGTACTCACCTAACGTTACATATTTATCAGGGTTAAGATCTAAACCCGGATTTGCAGAACATCCTGCTGCTAAAAGCATCACGCCTAAAATAACTCCTGATAATAAAACTTTCTTTTTTTTCATAAATAATTTCCTCTCTCTGATCAATGTAATCAAAACCTAACATATCAGTTATATCATATAAATTGGAAGATTAAAAGGTTTTCACAAAAAATACTTTTTTATCACAGAATCGGAGAAAGCAGTCTGCAAACCTGTTCTTTCATTCTGATCATCAGATTTCTGCGTTTATAAACAGCTGGTGTAATCTGCGTACAATGCTCCAGATCATTTAAAAAGATACGATGCAGCTTTTTACAGATATTCTCACTATATATGGTTGCATTTACTTCGAAATTTAATTCAAAACTGCGAATATCCATATTAGCTGTTCCGTAACACGCCATTTTCTGATCTACGACAACTCCCTTGGCATGCAAAAATCCATTGTCATAAGTATAACACTTCACACCCGCATCGATCATATCACCAACATAGGAATAGGTAGCCCAGTATACAAACGGATGATCCGGCTTACATGGAATCATAAGCCTACAGTCTACACCTGATAATGCAGCCATACGTAGTGCGTCAAAAATAGATTCATCAGGAATAAAATATGGCGTTTGTATAAAAATACTTTTTTGTGCATTTGAAAACAGTTTTAAATAATTGTTTCTAATATTTTTATAGGTAGAATCAGGTCCACTCGATACAATCTGAATTCCACAGTCACCAGCTTCTTTCTCATTTGGTGTTGTCAGATATTTATCGTTTCTTAACAGATTTTCATCTGAAGCATAATTCCAGTCCAGCAAAAAACGAATTTGTAAATACTGCACTGCAGATCCTGTTATTTTCAGGTGCGTATCTCGCCAACAACCAAATTTTTCTGATTTGCCCAAGTACTCTCTTCCTATATTAAATCCACCGACAAAACCTGTCTTTCCATCAATTACGATGATTTTTCTGTGATTTCTGTAGTTAATTCTAAAGTGAAATCGGCCAAAAACCGCCGGAAAGAATTCTGCTGAATGAACACCCAGCTTCTCAAGACGTCTCCATTCTCTCTTTCTGATGCCTCGTCCGCCCATTCCATCATATAAAATACGTACCTCGACACCCTCTTTTGCCTTTTGGATCAATAATGTCTTGAGCTCATCAAAAAGCTCATCATTTCTGATGATATAGTATTGAATATGAATATAAACTTTTGCTTTTCGGATTTCCTCAAAAACTGCATGAAACTTTTCATGTCCATCCGTATAAATTTCCACTGCATTATCATCAGTAAAAATGGCACCTGAACTCTCCAGATTATATAAGATTAAATCTGTATGCTTCTTGATCTGAATGCTTTTCTTCTTAAATGTCTTACTTAAAATACTTTCTGTCTGATTATGAATCGTGAGATTAAGCTCATCCTCTATTTCTTTGATTCGAAACATCTTACTTTTATGCATATCTTCACCTAATATCAGATAAAGAAGAAAACCGGCAATTGGGATAAAATAGAGCAACAAAAGCCAGCCCCATACGGACTTCGGATTCCTTCTCTGAAAGAAGATAATAATAAAAGAAAAAATCAGATTTAGTATGATGAGGTTATCAAATAACCAATGCCAGATTAATTTTATATCATACCAGATGATCTCCATATTTTGTTCCTCTCACATTCTGTACTTCCTATTTTACTATATATTACCATTCTCGTAAACGTCACCACACAGATTTGTTTTTCCTGCTGCTTCTTAATTTCATTCTCATTTTATGGAAAGCGTTTTTCTTGCACTTTCATCTAAAGAATGCTACAATACACATGCACATTATTTGTTGGAGGTATAGATTATGCAAACTTGGACTCTTGTTTTATTGATAATTACCGGCGTGCTTGTAATAGCCGTCATTGTACTCTTTTTTCTCGGAAAAAAAGCGCAGAAAAAGCAAAGCGAACAGCAAGCTCAGATCGACGCAGCAAAACAGACTGTTTCCATGCTGATCATTGATAAAAAAAGATTAAAATTAAAAGATTCCGGCTTACCGGCCATGGTCATCGCGCAGACACCAAAGCTCATGCGTGGTGCGAAAATGCCAATCGTAAAGGCAAAGGTCGGACCTCAGATGATGACTCTTGTCTGTGATGAAAAAATCTT
>JAAYYM010000477.1 GCA_012515365.1 Clostridia bacterium | reverse complement strand
TTTCTATGGCCTCGGAAAAACTTGATATGCTGTCAATCATTAAATCTTCATCTGCTAAGCACCCTGCGGAAAGCATCTCATGAGGCAAATCCCCTGTATCTATATCCTCATGTCTGCTTATAACAACTGCCCTTTCTATCACGTTTATTAATTCTCTTACGTTACCGGGCCAGGAATATCTTGTCATAACATCAACCGCCTCTTGAGTAAATCCTTTTGACAAATCGTACTTTTCATTTTCTTTTTCCAAAAAATGATTTGCCAAAGGAATTATGTCCTCTCTCCTTTCTTTCAAAGAAGGTATATCAATATTCACAACATTTAGCCTGTAATATAGATCTTCTCTGAAAGATCCCTGTGATACACTATTTTTAAGATCCTTATTTGTTGCGGTGATCAATCGAAAGTCAACTCTTATTGGAGTGATCCCTCCAATCCTCAAAAATTCTTTTTCTTGTATGGCTTTCAATATTTTGGTCTGTAAAGCCAATGATATTTCGGAAATTTCATCTAAAAGAAGTGTCCCTCCTTCGGCCATTTCTATAAGTCCGATTTTGCCCTTTTCATTTGCACCTGTAAAGGCTCCTTTTACATATCCAAATAATTCCGATTCCAATAAATTATCCGGAATAGCAGCGCAATTCAAGTTCACAAACGGGCCTTCAGCTCTTGCTCCTTTTCTATGTATCTCTCTTGCAAGAAATGTCTTTCCAACACCCGATGGACCTGTTAAAAGAACATTTGCATCAAACTCCGCCACCCTTGTAATGGTTTCCATTATTTCTTCCATTTTGCGTGAACAATAGACTACATCTGGATCGGTGCTGTTTTTTCTTCTGAGTTCTTTGATCTCTGCAGTATATTTTTCTACCTGATGCTTTAGTTTTGAATGCTTTTGTTGAAGATCTACCATTTCGGTTATATCACGGGAAAAGCTAACAATGAATTTTATCTCGCCATCGTTATGAAAAATCGGTGTTGCTGTAACCAGGATATCACGACTGTTTTTTGTTTTCTGCTCCATTGTGATTTTTTTACGATTTTGTATAACCTTTGCGTGAATCGAGGGATTAAAATAACCTTCTTCTTCAAGTTCATAGACTGTTTTACCTATGGCATAAGATTTTTCTATATTGTAAACATTTTCAAAATCCGAGCTAACCAAAAGAATTGTCCCCGAACCGTCAGATATAAGAAAGTCATCGGCAACAGCATCCATTATTTTATCATAATTGTCCTTTAGTTCTTTTTCTAATACCTTCATGGTATATCCCCTCAAATGTGCTACTTTCATTTAGAGTATACTTAAAATAATGTAATTTAACAAGAATCATATTTTCTCTGCCCAGAAAAAAGCGGCAGTTTTATCTGCCGCTTTTTCGTAAGAGGAGTTATTATAATTTGCTTTCGTTAATCAGATACATAATGTCTTGTGTGATCGCCGCCGCTGCAATTGCAGTTATGTTTGATGGATCCATATCAGGTAAAACTTCTACCATGTCTGCAGCAACCACATTTATTCCTCTCAGTCCAAATAATAGCTTCCTGACAAAATCCGAAGACGGTCCTCCAATAACAGGCGTTCCTGTCCCGGGAGCCGCTGATGGATCCAGGGCATCGATGTCAAATGTCAAATATACAGGCATTTCTCCAATGATATCCTTTATCTTCCGTGCCAGATCTTTTGGACACATCTCAAGCGCTTCCATTGAATTGATAATGTTATATCCACATTCTGTCATTTCGGTTCTGATAAAAACTTGTACCGATCTCGAGGCATCAACAAACCCGTCCTCTTGAAGATCATATGCAAAATTTGCATGGGAAAGGTTCCTTCTGCCATCTGATTCGATTTCACTTTTTGTGCTGTCCTGATGTGAATCAAAATGCAGAATTGCCAGTTTCCCGTATTTTTCGCTAGCAGCTTTTACAGGACCATATGGGATAGTATGGTCTCCTCCAATGCTCATAAGTTTACATCCGGCGTCAAAAATTTTTTTTGCATGCTTGTATGAATCCTCTACCATAAAAGGCGTTGCTTTTGCTCCGACCCAATGCCCAACATCTCCATAGTCAACTACTTTTGAATGATCAGACAATTTATACTCCCAGGGATATTTGAAGCAACATGCTATCAGGCTCTGTTCTCTGATGGATCTGGGGCCAAAACGCGCCCCGGGCCTGAAAGTAACTCCACTATCAAACGGTATCCCCATTACAACAATATCTGCTCCGTCTACATCGCGCGTGTATGGCGAATGATTCCATGTTGGTATACCTGCATAATGCAAATGTTCTTGTACTTTGTATTCCATGCTAGTCCTCCTGATTTTTGATTTTGTCATTCAATAGTTTGTCTTTTAAAAACTTATCTTTTAATAAATAGTTTTTTACACTTGGTATCTGTGCAAGGATACCATATACTAATCCGGCCACTATGCAAGATAATCCTGTTCCTGTAGTGAAGTTGAATATTTCGGCTCTCGCCATATAATTTATTGGATCATATACCAGGAAGTATGCCACTGTACCGCAAAGGAATGCAACGACGCCGACCATATTGAATCCTTTAGTGTAATGGTATGCATTCTCTTTTCCCTGTTCAAACATGTCACGCATAGAAATTTTCTGTCTCCTAACGAGAAAGTAATCTACCAATATTATGATTACTGTAGGTCCTCCAATGAACCCGATCACTGCCAAGAATACACTGTAATACTCCATTACCACTCCGCTGAAGTTTAAGAACAGTACCCATATTGACCAAGCTATCAATATCTTACGGTAGCTCCACTTTGGCAGTACCGACTTTGTACTTACTGACAAGCTGTACATGGCAACTGACATGATTGAAATGTTTGAGCAGATAAGGCAAACCATTGAAAGTATAGCCAGCCCTCCGCCAATTTCACTGAACCAGATCGAAGGATCATTTGAATATACACCTTTTTGGTCTGATACAGCCAATGCTCCAACAGCTCCAACACATGCA
>JAAYYM010000476.1 GCA_012515365.1 Clostridia bacterium | reverse complement strand
CTCTGAAATTTCTTCACGAAGACGGATTACTTCATCAGTCATAACACGTCCTGTAGAATCTTTCTGCTCCAGCTTATCTTCGATCAGTCTGTCGATACCATAAAGAGCGATACGTCTGTAATCACCAATGATACGTCCACGTCCGTATGCATCTGGAAGACCTGTGATAACATGTGATGAACGACATGCTCTCATTTCTGCATTGTAAGCATCAAAGCATCCTGCATTATGTGTTTTTCTGTGTGTTGAGAAAAACTCACTGATTTCAGGATCTACTTCATATCCATTGTCTGAACATGCCTTCTCTGCCATACGGATACCACCGTAAGGCTGCATTGAACGTTTGAAAGGCTTGTCTGTCTGGAATCCAACGATTGTCTCTTTATTTTTGTCTAAATATCCAGGACCATGTGAAGTGATTGTTGAAACAACCTTTGTGTCCATATCAAGAACACCGCCTGCTTCACGCTCTTTCTTCATTAAATCAAGTACCTGTGCCCATAAGTCTTTTGTGTTTTGTGTAGGTTCTGCCAAAAAAGCGTCATCACCATCATATGGTGTATAGTTTTTCTGGATAAAATCTCTGACATTGATTTCATTTTCCCATTTTCCACCTACGAAACCGTTCCATTCTGATTTCATTATCGAATGCCTCCTATTATTAAAATATTTTTGTTTGGCAGGTATAAAAATATCACCTGTCATGTTAAAACCAACATGATACATATTGGTCATTGCTACGCTTTAGTCTTTATTTAAGCCGTGTTTACATTATAGTTTAATCGTGTATACACGTCAATATCATACTTGTTTTTTTTTACATACACCCAGGGGTTTTGGACGATTTTTTAGAAAAATCATACAACTTTTTTTTAAAATTTTTATATATCATAATCTTTTTATAAAATCATTCACATTTACTTGAATCATTTGGTAAAACATATTAGAATGAAAACATCAAATTTTATGGAGGATACAAAAATGGCAGATATTACAAAGAATATGACCATCGGGGAATTATTACGGATAAACCCTAATGTTGCACCTGTATTAATGGAAGCAGGCATGCATTGTCTGGGTTGCCCTTCCGCTCAGGGTGAAACATTAGAGGAAGCAGCAATGGTTCATGGAATTGATGTGGATACACTTGTAGCAAAGGTTAACTCTCTCTGATTCATATGCGTATGCACCTATGAAAGCGTACCATGGCACGCACTACAAAAAAAATGCAGGAGTAATCTCCTGCATTTTTTTGATTTGTTATTTCACTTTCTTTTTACCAGACTCTACACTTGCCAAAATCTGAAGTGCACTGCATTCCAGTATCAGCTCCATGTGTTCTTCCAGATATGCTTCCAATGCAGCCGTTGTCCGTTCTGCTACACCGTATTCCGTAATAACGTTACAGATCTTGTTGAATTCTTCAGGTGTATGCTCTGACTGAGAAATCACGAGGAAAAAGTGACCGCTCCTCTTATCCTGGAACAAAGAGTTTTCACCTTCATAGTACTTCTTTAATACCATAGCACTTCTTGAAACAGAATCCAAATCATAGAAAGAAAATACCCTGACCAGATTTTTCTCCTGATCAATGATTTCCTGCTCTGCCGGCTCGCTCTGTAGATCCTCTGTAGCTTCAGTATCCGGCGCACTCTTATCCTGACTCATCCTTTTAAACAAATCCAATACATTCTCTGCGTCCTCATTCAAGGTCTGCATCATGTCATCCACATCATCTTCATGTACCGACGGTGCAAATTTTGAAAAACGTGTATCCAGTTCTTCCGGGTCTTCTACCTTTGTAATGATTAAAACAATACAGTCAGCTGATAGGGGAATTGCTTCTATCATGAGTGGAATATCCTCAGCCTCAAAGCCAAACTCAAATGCTGCCTGCTGCATCATATCACGAAACAGATTCTTCGCCTTATCTGTTCCGTAAGCCAATTCACTGATTTTTAATTCTCTGTCAGCCAAATCGCTTTTGGTTAATGTGCAACGAATCTGATGATCATTTACCTTTTCAATCTTCATATAATCACATCCTTCCATGATTATTTTTATAGCAGTGATATTGCTTAGATATATACTAAATCGTGACCTACCCTAATGTCAATAGACTAGAATTATAGAAAGATTAAAGTTTTGTAAACCATTTTAGTTAATTTTAATAAAATAATTCTTGATATTTACAGAAATGTATCTTATACTACAGGGAAGAGTTGCCTCTTTTGCAATCTGCATAAAGAGGAGGACCGTGGTTTTATTAATTTATTTTATTATATTCTATATATATATTTTACGCTATTTTATGCTTTTTTTCCAGTGTAAAATGTAATATGTCTATCGTAATGAAGTCTAGATATTCTGTTCTGATTCAGAACCAATAATTCAACCATTTATTAAAATGTGCTCGCAAAAAGGTATCTCTTGATTCTATTATCGGCAAATCGCAGTATTTTATTAATTGTTTTGGCATTGAGTATATCACAGTATCCTGAATGGAGGCCTGATCTGCCGACAATAAGAAAGGAGAAGAAAGCTTGAAAGATAAAAAAATGAGCAGGAAACAGGAAGACGTGCATCACTCTATGTTGAATTATCTCGAGCCCTTTGCAAGGCAGGGAGTCAAAATCTATGTAGATGGAGTCTGTTACGATTCTGAAGAAGCTGCAAAAATAATTGCTGTAAACGAGGATACCTTGTACATGGCAGATTATCTTCATGATGAAAATGGCATAATGTCAGAAATTCATTATGATATTGTTAATGACAGATAGTGCTGATACATTTGTTACGGGAAATGATTTCTTTGGTTTAAGCCCCTCTATGCCGAAATCAGCAGGGATAATGATCTATGGTGGGTTACAAATGTATTCGTTATGTTCAGGTTTTTCCCATTTTGTTAAAAAAAAATGAAATAAATAAAATGTCGATATTATTAATGACTCATATTATTTTTTTTGTTATAATATTTGTTATGTGTTTATGACATCATCATTTTTTTGATTAATTTACAATTAGGAGGAACCATCTTGAATGATATGATACCCGGTGAATCAGATTTGATTCGTCACAGACAAAATGATAATAGAAAGAGAATCAGTAAGAAGAAAAAAAGAAGAAGACGAATGATCCAAAAATTAATACCTTTTCTCGTTGTCTTTTTCCTAATCATAATTGTTCTGGCTGTTGCTTTATCCACAGGTCTTTTGGAGAAATACTCATATTCGACACAAAAGGCAGATTTGAATGAATATTTTTCTGTATACGATGATACAGATGTGGCAATCATAACAAGTAATGTCTTGACGACAGACAAAGCAAAACTCTATGATGGTACATGCTATCTCGATTATGATCTGGTATCATCCAAACTCTTTGACCGCTTCTATCTGGATCCTGACAGTGATTCTTTATTATATACAACAGCCACTGACATCGTTCGTATTCCTATGGGAAGCACTTCTTATTATATTGGTGAAACTCCGACAGATGTTGGCTATGTTCTTGTCAGAAGAGAAAATGATACCATATACATTGCCTTAGATTACTTAAAAAATTATGTGGCATTCACTTATCATTTATATGAAGGAACTCCTTATCATATGGATTTAGATTTGGAATGGCCGGCATATAAGACTGCAAAGGTAAAAAAGAAAAGTAATGTCCGCTTACTTGGCGGGATTAAAAGTGAAATCCTTACAAATGTTGCAAAGGAAGAGACTGTTGTTGTACTTGAAGAAATGGAAGAATGGTCTAAGGTCAAAACAGATGATGGCTTTATTGGTTATTTGGAAAACAAGCTGTTAATTGACTATGGAGAAGAAACGCCGACTCCTCCTGCAGCCATCGCAGAAGAAATATATCCAAACATTCACAAGGATTACCCGATCAACTTAGCATGGCATCAGGTGACAAATGCTACTGCTAATTCATATCTGGAAGAAGTGCTTGAAGGAACAAGTGGTATTACGACGATATCTCCTACTTGGTATTTTTTAAGTGATAATGCCGGAAACTTTACCACATGTGCTGATCATGACTATGTAAATACAGCACATAGTATGGGACTTGAAGTCTGGGCTCTTGTTGATGATTTTACTAATTCAGTAGATACCTTTGAAATATTCTCACATGCTGCTACACGTCAGACTCTCATTACAAATCTGATCGCAAGTGCAAAAGAATATAACATTGATGGTCTGAATATTGATTTTGAAAAAATAACAGCTGACGCCGGACCACACTATGTACAGTTTCTAAGGGAATTATCCATTCAGTGCCGTGCAAATAATCTGGTTTTATCTGTAGATAACTATGTTCCTCGTGAATATACATCTCATTACAATCGAAAAGAGCAGGGACGTGTTGCAGATTATGTCATTATAATGGGCTACGACGAGCACTATGCCGGCTCCGAAGAAAGCGGCTCTGTTGCCTCAATCGGGTTTGTAAAAGAAGGAATCGAAGAAACACTAAAGGTCGTTCCAAAGGAAAAAGTAATTAATGCACTGCCATTTTATACAAGAATCTGGACTGAAACACCAAAAACAGCTGAAGACAGTGATTCTGAAAATGCTGTAAACGAAGCCTCAGGGGAATATATCCCTTATACGGTCACCTCAGATGCACAGAGCATGCAGGGTGCACTTGATTTTGTAAAGAGCGCCGGCTGTACCCCTACATGGGACGAAACCACACAGCAGAATTATGCTGAATTCGTAAAGGATGGTGTGACCTATAAAGTATGGTTAGAAGATGATGCATCGATTACAGCAAAAATGCAAGCAATACAATCTTATCAGATCGCCGGTGTGGCAGGATGGAAACTTGGTTTGCAGACCAACAGTGTATGGAATATCATTTCTCAATACCTAAACTAATGAACGTATAATCGCAAAACGATTCAGTCGGAAAAGGAGTATAGATTATGGAAGGAAGAATACATTCAATAGAAAGCTTTGGTACCGTTGATGGTCCCGGCGTCAGATATGTCGTATTTGTTCAGGGATGTCCGATGCGCTGTCTTTATTGTCATAATCCAGATACATGGCCTATGTCAGGTGGCAAGCGAATAGATTCCCATGAAATTATTGAAGATTATTTAAAGAAAAGAGGCTTCTACGCCAATGGTGGCCTGACTGTAACAGGTGGAGAGCCACTTATGCAGGTAGATTTTCTGATTGCCTTATTCAAAGAGGCAAAAGAACACGACATCCACACATGTATTGATACTTCCGGAATCGCATACACACCTTCCAATACAGAGTTGATTAAGAAACTGGACGAACTGATGCAGTATACGGATTTGATCATGCTTGACATCAAGCACATCAATCCCGAAAAACATAAAGAGCTGACATCCCAGCCAAATGACGGCATTCTTGCTTTTGCCAAATATACCGAGCAAAGAAATGTAGATATCTGGATTCGTCATGTCGTAGTGCCCGGGATCACGGATGATGATAAATATCTCTATGAGCTTGGTTATTTTATCGGTTCTCTAAATAATCTGAAAGCACTTGATGTTTTGCCTTATCATACGATGGGAAAAGTAAAATATGAAGCGCTTCACATGGATTATGTACTAAAGGATACCCCAGATATGGATAAGGAAGTGGCAATCCGTAAAAAGCAGGTCATTTTAGACGGAATTAAGGCGTATCGTAAGTCACTGCATAATTAGTTTAAATTAGTTTTTATTCATTTTTGTATCTGAATTAGTACTTGTATAATATGAAATTATATATTAGAATAAATTAAAATACTGATTGAATGAAGGAGGTAAATTGATATGGCATTTGTTATTTCTGATTCTTGCGTTTCTTGTGGTTCTTGCGAAGGAGAATGTCCTGTAGGTGCAATTTCACAAGGCGATGGTAAATATGAAATCAATCCTGACTCTTGTATTGATTGCGGAACATGTGCATCAAGCTGTCCAACTGGTGCAATTGATTCTGAGTAGTCAGCTGCTTCATATTACTGTTTTGCAACATATGCAGTTACATGTACAAAAGAAAGAACAGACCTTACAGCCTGTTCTTTCTTTTTTTTCTTCCGAATTGCTTTCCGCGGATCAGACGATCTATTTGCTGATAACGCGCTTCCTCTTTTTCTTCTTGCTCTCTAAATAGATAATCTACCTGTTTGATCACCCGGTCACCAACCTTTTCATTCATAGCTGCTATGATCAGATTTGTATGTTCTGCCATGATCTCTGCCATCAATTCACGAAATACTTCCTTGGCCTGTTGGCGTCTGTCACCATTAAGAACATGAACAGTATCTGCATCCTGTACATTAACAATCTGGTGTTGCTGTTGATGTACCTGATGTTGCTGTTGCGTCAGTTCCGACTTTACAGCTTCTTGTGTCTCCTGATTCAGAAAAAACATTTTGATCGCTTTTAGCTGATAGCCTTTCTCCTTCAGATCACGAATTTCACGAAATTTAATGATATCCTCATCTGTATAATATCGATGACCCATTTCATTACGTGCTATGTCAAGCTTTAATTCTTCCTCCCAGTATCTGAGTACATGTGCCTCCACGTCTACCTCTTTTGCAGCATCTGATATCATATATTTCATCTTCCCCATGACGACCTCCTAATAATATTGATATGTAAGAAAAGAACAGGCAGCATTTGCTTACCTGTTCTCTTATGTATCTTAACTGTACCAAAGTATTCGGTTCTAGTCTCTTTCCTTATTGGCAAATTTTGTATAATTTGCAAGCCAGACTAATTCTACCGTTCCGATTGGACCATTTCTTTGTTTTGCTATGATGACTTCTGCAATTCCGGGCTTATCTGTATCTTTATTATAATAATCATCTCTGTATAAAAACATAACCACATCGGCATCCTGCTCAATGGCTCCTGAATCACGCAGATCCGAAAGCATTGGTCTGTGATCAGGTCTTTGCTCTACCTGTCTGGATAACTGTGACAAGGCAATCACCGGTACATTCAGTTCCCTTGCAAGGGATTTTAAAGATCTGGAGATATCAGATATTTCCTGTTGCCTTGACTCCGCTTTTCCACTGCCTGTCATCAGCTGTAAGTAGTCAATGATGATGATCTGCAAATCATTCTCCAGCTTGTACTTTCTGCATTTTGAACGCAATTCTGCAATCGAAATACCAGGAGTATCATCAATTACCAGACGTGAATTCGCTATCGTTGTCGCACCCTCTATCAAACTTTCCCAATCTGAATCCGACATACTTCCTGTTCGGATGGCCTGAGAATCAACATGTGATTCCAATGAGAGCAGACGGTTGATCAATTGTTCTTTTGACATTTCCAAGCTAAAAATAGCAGCTGATGCATGTACATTAAAGCATACATGCTGTGCAATATTTAGCACAAAAGCTGTTTTTCCCATAGATGGTCTCGCTGCTATCAAAACTAAATCTGAAGGCTGCATACCTGCAGTTTTAAAATCAAGATCAAGAAAACCTGTTGGTATCCCCGTAACAGCTCCCTTTGTCTGAGATGCGATCTGTATCTTTTCTAATGCATGAATGACCACATCACTGATTGGTACAAAATCACCTGTATTTCTTCTTTGTACAATATCAAAGATACGTTTTTCCGTATCCTCCAGAATAAATTCCGTGGTTTCTTTACCCATATAGCAGGTGTTTGAAATATCCTCCGTAATACGGATCAACCGACGAAGCAGAGCCTTTTCAGCTACAATATTGGCATAATACTTTACATTAGCAGAAGTCGGAACTGCCGTGATCAGCTCTCTGACATATTCAATACTGCTGATTTCCGGAGGTACATCCTTTTCCTTTAATCGATTTTGTAACGTAACAAGATCCACCGGTTTTCCCTCATTCATGAGTTCAACCATTGCACCAAACAAAATACCATATTGTTTTCCATAGAAATCATCTTCATGGACAATTTCAGAAGCAATACTAATTGCTTCTGAGTCTATAATCATAGCACCTATAACGGACTGTTCTGCTTCAATACTATGCGGTAATATTCGCTTTAGTAATGCTTCCTCCATCCCAATACTCCACCTTTACTATAATTCTTCTACCTTAACAGAGAGCTTTGCCGTCACCTTTGAGTGGAGCTTTACAGGTACCTCATACATTCCAAAGCTTTTAATCGGATCCGTTAAAACAATTTTCTTTTTATCTAGCTCAAATGAATGTTGTTCTAATGCTTCTTTTGCTATTTCCTTCGAAGAAACAGAACCAAATACTTTTCCGCCTTCTCCTGCTTTCATCTTAACAACTACAGTTTTTGATTCTAGCTCTTTTGCAAATTTCTGCGCTGCTTCCAACTGTTCTTCAGCGACCTTTTCACTGTTTGCTTTATGTAGTTTTAAATCATTCAGATTTTTACCTGTAGCCTCCACACCTAACTTCTTAGGTAAGATACAGTTCTTTGCATATCCGTCGGTAACTGTAACAATTTCACCCTTTTTTCCTAACGCTTTTACATCCTGTAATAAAATAACCTGCATATTAAATCTCTCCTTCTTTCAGCATGTTTGTCAGAGTCTGTGTCAGCATTTGCTTTGCCTCATCCAAAGAAACTCCCGGGATCTGTGCCCCAGCTATATTAATGTGGCCGCCGCCACCCATTCGTTCCATAATAATCTGTACATTAATCTCATCTATTGATCTGGCACTGATATATACTTTTCCATTATACTCAGTCAGAACAAAGGATGCTTTGATTCCATTGATATTCAATAATTCATTGGCCGCCTGAGCACCTACTACAGTCGGACTTTCAATTCCCTCACTCTCAAATTTTGAGATCGCGAAATCACTATTGAATACCTCTGCATGTCTGACTGCTTCTGCACGTGCCTTATAGTCTACCATATCATCTCTGAATAATTTGCGGACTCTTGTCACATCAGCTCCATTCCTTCTCAGATAAGCTGCTGCTTCAAATGTTCTCACACCTGTTTTTGTCATAAAATTATTTGTATCAATCATAATTCCGGAATAAATGCAGTCCGCTTCAACCGGTTTCAGTTTAACCGCATCACTGATATACTGCAGGATTTCCGCTATCATTTCTGATGCAGATGATGCATATGGTTCAATATATGATAAAGTCGCTTTCTCTATCTTTTCCGAACTCTGTCGATGATGATCAAGTACAACGATTGTCTGACATAAATCAATCAGCTCCTTGCACTCTGTATAGCTCGGTCTGTTGACATCTACTACTACCAGAACTGTATTCGTATCAATCATTTCCATCGCTTCAGAATTCGTAACAAATAAATCTTCATCATAATCTGCATCGTGCTTAAAGGAATCTATTAGCGGACGAATCGAGGTTGTAATATCATTGATGACAATATGAGTCTTTTTTCCAAATGTTTTCGCAGCACGATAAACACCGATCGCAGCACCAAATGCATCGACATCGATGATTTTATGCCCCATGATCACGATTTTATCTTTTCCTTCAATAATTTCGCGCAAAGCATGTGCCTTCACTCTGGCCTTTACACGCGTATTCTTTTCTGCCTTCTGGCTCTTTCCACCATAATAATAGATATCAGATGGCGTCTTAACAATAGCCTGATCACCGCCTCGTCCCAAAGCCAGATCAATTGCGTTTCTTGCATATTCATAATTTGACATGTAAGTATCGCCATCCTGACCAATTCCGATACTCAATGTAACAGCCATTTCATTTCCGATATTAACAGTTTTAACATCTTCCAGTATTTCAAATCTCATTTCACGGATTGATTCAAGCCCTCTTTTTTGTGTCAGAACAAGATATTTATCCTTTTCCAATTTTCTGACCAATCCGTCAATTGTAGAAAAATATTTGTTGATTTTTCTATCAATCAAGGCAACAAGCAACGAACGCCTTACTTCCTCGACACTTTCCAGCGCTTCCTCATAATTATCCAGATAAATCAAACCGACCGCTAATTTTTGTTCATCATTTTCCCGCGCATATTTATTAATCTGCGTTTCATCAAAAAGAAACATTGCAATTAGAAAACTATCACTATCAAATCCGGAAATCAGGGAATTAGACATCATATCCTGCATAGATACTTTACGCATGCTGACACGATAGTCCCGATCCTGATGTGTCAGAAAGCATTCTGTTTCAAAATCCTTGTTCGGCATATTTTCTTTTTTTATCTCAGGTAAAATAGAGAGAATTGATTTTCGATATCCTTTCTTAATGTGAAGTGTTGTTTCAAAGGATTCATTTGTCCAAATGATCCTTCCACTCTCATCGAGCAGGGCATAAGGAATTTCAAGAGATCGTAAAAGCTGACGCTGTACTTGACCATACTGGGTAGCAAAGCTGATCATTTCATTAAAAAATATTGTACGGTTTCTAAAATACAGGCTTAATGAAATAATGAGATAGACACACGAAAAAGCAGCCATAACAGCACCTGCTTTGACATCGATCACAAACATATATGCATTGACAAAAATCATCAATAGGCTTAGCCATATCGGCCACTTAATATAGGAATTCAGCTGACCCTTAAATTTGATTCGTTTGCTCATCATTTCCAACCTCTTATCATTGATTTGCATCCAACAAACATCATTATATCATTTATTCTGATTGTGCACAAGCGTCAAGCCTCTCCTAAGTAAAACCCAGACAAGTCCCATTTTTTTCCTTCAAAACTACATAAAAAAAGAACCGACATGGCATCGGTTCTTTTTAGAATACTTGTAGTAATTAGCCAACAAAGATTCCAGCTGCTGCTAATTTTTCTTTAAGCTCTTTGTAAAGAGCGTCTCTAGCTGCCTGCTGAGCTGCTGCCTGAGCTTTCACTGCTTCCTGAGATGCATTGAATGCTGCAAGGTTTGACTGATATGTTGCCTGTCTAGCTGCTTCTGCTGCTGCTGCCTGAGCTTTTACAGCTGCCTGTGATGCCTGGAAAGAAGCAAGGTTCTGCTGATAAAGTGCCTGTCTTGCTGCCTCTGCCTGAGCTGCCTGAGCTTTTACAGCTGCCTGTGATGCATTAAATGCTGCAAGGTTTGACTGATAAAGTGCCTGTCTTGCTGCTTCTGCTTCTGCTGCTTTTGCTGCATTAGCTGCCTGTGATGCATTGAATGCTGCAAGATTTGACTGATAAAGTGCCTGTCTTGCTGCTTCTGCTTCTGCTGCTTTTGCTGCATTAGCTGCCTGTGATGCCTGGAATGCTGCAAGGTTTGACTTATAGAGTGCCTGTCTTGCTGCTTCTGCTTCTGCTGCCTGAGCTTTTACAGCTGCCTGTGATGCCTGGAATGCTGCAAGATTGCTTGCATATAATGCCTGTCTTGCTGCTTCTGCCTGAGCTGCCTGTGATTTAACTGCGTCCTGCTGAGCATTGAATGCTGCAAGATTTGACTGATAAAGTGCCTGTCTTGCTGCTTCCTGCTCTGCTGCTAAAGCTTTTACTTTTGCTTCTGCTGCTGCCTGAGCATCTTTAACATCCTGCTCTGTTAATGCAAATGCTGTTGTTGTAGGTACT
>JAAYYM010000475.1 GCA_012515365.1 Clostridia bacterium | reverse complement strand
AGACCTTTGTCCCATTCTTATTAAAGGGGCGGTGGAGGAAGGTGAGAAAACATGATCTTTGTAAAACGATATGAGAGTTTGATATTTCATGGTGAAGACCATGAACTTAGAGATGAGATTTGTGGAGATGTAGATTACAGAATTCGTCAGAAACTCGTTGCAGTCATGGAACAGTTTTCGCAACCAATTAAATTACAGTGCAGTAGGTATGATAAAGATGATACAGAGGAAACAAACGCTTTTGTTTACGCCTGTGAGCAGTTCAACGATATAATGAATGTTCCTTATATCCAGACATCATATATGCATATGAATATTATGGATCAGGGAAAAACTAATCTTGCTGCATATTGTTTGTCATTTATATTATCTGTAATAGAATTACAGTATGATAACTTGTATGATTATCAAGACGAAGATTCTGATCCGTTGTTTCCTTATGTAATCAATGAAAAACAAGATTTTATGCAGTCTATCAACTCATTCATGACCGAGAACGATTTACCTTGGTGTATGCATGATGGTAAAATGATAAAAATCGATGCACAGCAGTTTGAATGCGACCTTAAAGCAAAAGCAATTACGCAATTGCATGAGTTAAAAGATGCAGAGCCAAAGTTCCAATCTGCATACACTGAACTTATTACTGCGATAGAATCGTTAGAAAACGGGAATTATCAGTCTGCTATCAGTAACGCTGAAAAAAGTTATGAGAGTATATTGAAGGTTATCCTTGGCGATGATAGTGGTAACGCAAATCAGCTTACACAAAAGTATCGTGATACTATCCTGAGAGTCCCTGCAACTATGCAGACGGGTGGATTTGAAAGTCAGGTCATGAAGTCGTTGCCGTTTATCCGTAATAATTCCGGTTCTGATCACGGTGCAGGTGCGAAAGAAGTTGTTATCTCAAAATCTATGGCAAAATTAGCTGTTAATCTTGCAGCTGCACTGGATACATTCTTGATAGAGGAATATGCTGTACAGATGACTGAAACTGATGGAAGTGTGAAGTAATATTAATTGATCTATATAATTAAAATAACAATGGAGGATTAACATGGGATTTGGATCTGATGATAAAAAGGTATATGATCTGTTAAACGATAAAATGTTTATTGTTGCAGCTAATCAAAGAAAGTATGTCTGGAATCAAAACAATTGGCGTGAGATGCTTGAAGATATAGATTTGGTATTCGAGAATAAAACTGACAAGCATTTTATTGGCAGTGTAGTTTTAAAAAAGGAGACTATAAATGATGGTATAAAGAATCATTTTAGCATAATTGATGGACAACAGAGAATAACAACATTGACAATTATGCTGTGTGCAATGGCTTTCATTTTTGCTGAGCATGAGGAAAAGGCTGACTATGAAGGTTTGGAGAAACATCTTTTTGTAACCGATAATAAGAAAAATGCCTTTCCTATTGTTTCAATAAATGCAAACAAATATATTTCCAAACTCGTTGAAGTCCTATATGAAGAAGTGAATAGTCACTTCATTAGTCATTTCCCATTGCTTAGTGCAACTGATCTACTGAAAAAAGCAGGTTGTATAAAAGTGATAAAGGATTGCTTTCTTTTCTTTTATTCCGAATTAAAAAAAAGAACTGAAACAGATTTAATAGCTTTATCTAATTATCTTGATATCGTTCTTGAGATACGTTATATTGATATTACAGCTGAAGAAGATGAAGATGCATATACTATTTTTGAGGTGTTGAATGCCCGAGGACAAGCATTGACAGATTTTGAACTACTAAGAAATTACTTGTTCAGATATTCAAACACAGAAGAAAAAGACAATGTTAAAAAATCATTATCAGATCTTGAAGAGCTTCTTCAAGATGAAATAGAGATCTTTCTGAAGCATTATGCTTTACATAAATACGGTGCAAAAACTGATAAGAATGAGAATCGTCCTTATAAAGCAATAACTAAACAAGTTAAGGGAAATGTTACATCGTTTCTACAAGATTTGCTTTTAAAAGCTTCATATTATAAAAAAATGATTGCATTTAAGGATTGTTCATCTCTTGAATACAAAATATTTTCCTTTTTCAAGCCTCGTCGTCAGCAACAGTTCCGCCCGATAGTTATGGGGTTGATGCATCAAAGGGACCTTGGCAATCTATCTGATAATGATTATGAAAAATACTTGGAATACCTTTATGAATTTTTTATTTGTTATCATATAATCGGTGAAAAGACTTCAAATAAAATCGAAGATATAGTATATGGATACTCATATAAAATTGAAAGCGGTTTTACAATAGAATTACTAAATAAATTTCAAATTGCTATGGCAGAAAGGATTCCGAGCAAATCAGATTTTATTAATAGCATCAAGAGGATACGATACTCTAATCAACATAAGGCTTACTCAGGAAGCAGAAAGAGAGAAGATGTTATTGCGATACTGGAATTACTCGAAAGAGAACTTGGATACGATGGATCGTTCGATGATATAACTGTTGAGCACTGTTATCCTGATGCACAAGATATCCAAAATGCGCATATTGGAAATCTAATACTGCTAGAAAAGGACATAAATGAAAATAAATGTAAAGGAAAACCTCTTCCTCAGAAAGTGAGTTTTTATTCTACCTCAAAATTAGAGTATCCTAAAATAATTAGTGCAAAATTCAATTCTAATGATGGCGTTCGTGATTTTGATAAAAATAGTCAATGGGTTGCTGACAAATTATTTGATAGAATTAAAAATGTAATGTTGCTTTCTGTTTAACGAAATAATCGAAAATCAAGGTGGTGTGAACTATGGCAAAACTGAAAAACTACAATGGAAAATACTGCGAGTCTGACTATGAATATGCCTTCATTTCCTTCTTGGAACATGAGGACTGGAAGTACCTTCCCGGCGATCAGATGAAGCGTGTATATGGCAGAGATGTGCTGAACACCGAAGATCTTGAAGCGTTTATAAGGAAGACGAATCCAGATTTGAATGCTGACGAGATCAAGCAAATTTCCGATACAGTCCGCCTTGTTGGTGCGGAAACGGACTTTGCCACCTTGCATAAGGTTTATGGTTGGATGGTTGACGGTATTCAGTTCACACCACAGAACGGACAGGCGCGCATGATTGCCTTGATTGACTATGAAGAGCCTAAAAATAACATGTTCAAGGTT
>JAAYYM010000474.1 GCA_012515365.1 Clostridia bacterium | reverse complement strand
CTGCAGCTTTAAGAATCAGGATGGAATCGAGCAGATCTGCGCAGTCACCGCTCCTACAGATGCAAGCACCCTGATGACACCAATCCTTTCAGAAGGAAACTGGATTATGGCAGATACAGAGAAAGAGATTGTGATCAGTGATGAGCTATCGAAGGAAACCGGATGGCAAACAGGGGATTCTGTGAAGCTGTCAGTGATGGGAAAAGAGGATACGTTCCATGTTAATGGCATATTAAAAGAATTTGAAAAGAAGGAGATCTACTTTTCACAGGCACTTCTCAAAACGTATGTCGATGAGAGCGCTCAGACCTTCAGCGTTAAATGTATCACAGAGCCTTCAGGCGTAAATGCCAGAGCATTTTATAGAAACCTGATCAGTGTACTTGAAGCAAATGGCGTTTGTGCAATTGCCGGAGAGAATCGCACACAGATGAAGGATGTTCTGTTTAATCATTTTGAAGTAACCCTTAATTCCTGTCTGGTTGTTAGTATTTTGCTGGTATTTGTCTCAGGATTCGGTTTGTCAGCATCTATGAGTGTGCAGGCAGAAGAACGAAAAAAGGAAATCGGGATACTGAAGGCAGTAGGCGGAAGACGAAAGGATATTTACAAAATGATGTTGACGGAAGGTAATATTTTATCGCTATCGGGATATTTAATTACAATTCCATTAAGTCTTGCCACAGCCTTTGCGGGTTGTCAGATTTTTGGCAGATATGTGTTTGATAAAGCAATTCAGTTTGATCTATTATCCTATCTTCAATCGAGTGGTATATGGTTCTTATTTTCATTCTTTGTCTGCTATGTTGTAGTCAGAAAGAGTGCAAAACAAAGCAGTAGATTAACGATTAAAGAAGTGCTCTATTAGAGGTCCAAGAACTAGTTGAAAGAGTATCTACAAATAGTATTGTAAGCTTTTGGTGATGGCTTCTTCCACCACGATGGTCTGATTGGCTATTTCTTTGCTGGTCTCATCTGCTGCGGGGTATTGATGCAGGTAGCGGTAGAGGGATTTGACACCCATATTACAGCCGTCAGTCATGAGATCGGCGACAATTCGGTCGGAGTCTTCACCACCAAGCTTAACATTCGTTTTGATCCAAGACATCATTTTAGCCATTGCAGCAGGCTCTTTTCCATCATCCTTATAATCTTTTAGCAAATCAAGTGTGCGCGATTCAAGCTTACAATGTGTTTCTTTGGTGTCAATAAGGAGTTGCTTTAGTCTGTCATCTCTTACATGATCGAGGACATCATTTATCGAGGATATCCCCATTTTAATTCCTGCATTACATTCTCTTAAAAGTTTAATTGTATCGTCTTCCATATTCATTCCTCCGTATTCGATTTCTGTTCGATTCTTATTTAATTTCTATTCGATTTCTATTTAATTCCTACTAAATTTTTATTTAATTCCTAGTATATCGCTCGTTTTGTTCCTTATCATGTTATGATTTAGTATACTCAAAAACACAACATATATTCTTAATTGCTTTTTCGCAATCAGCAGCGGTAAATGAGTAAGGATTATTGTGTTAAGTACAACAGCAGCTTTATGGCTCTTTGGCTCCATGAAATTCATTACATGAATTTCTGCATGTAATCTCATTTTTGCATATTAAACTATGTTTGCAGATCGAATATCTCATCAATAGAAAGTTGCAAGTGATTGAATCACCCTCAAAAGCTAAACTACAAAACAAAAGGTGAAACGAACTTGTGTTCGAGAGTGGGATGTGCTATAATGGATGTAATAGACAAAAGTAAAATAAAAGAGGCTCGATGAGAATGAATGCAAATGAGATCAAACAAATGGTATTGAATATGGGAGCGGATTTATGTGGTATTGCAAGTATAGACAGATTTGCGGATGCACCAAATGGCTTTCATCCTCTTGATGTATTACCGGGGTGTAAATCGGTGATTGTATTTGCCAAGCGTTTTCTTGCTGGCACATTAAAAAGTAATTCTACCATACCCTATACCATTGTACGTAACGTGCTTTCAGATAGATTGGATAAAATGTCGGTTGCTTTATGTGAAGAAATGGAAAAGCAGAATATTGTTGCAATTCCGACCGGGACAATAGGACCATCAGAGTATGATGCAAAAACCGGAAGAACCCGTAATATTGTATCAGCAAAACATGCAGCCGCAGCAGCCGGACTTGGAGTAATCGGTAAAAATTCTCTTCTAATCACACCGGAATATGGTAATATGGTGTGGCTGACAGTAGTATTAACGGAGGCAGAGTTAGAGGCAGATCCGATGCTTGAGAATACATTTTGCAGCAAAAAATGTCACATCTGTATTGATGCATGTCCATCACATGCGATATCAGCTGATAATCCGGAAATGCAACAGAATATCTGTTGGGAATATGCATTCGGTGAGCCTGAAGAAGGTGGTGAATGGAGAATCAAATGTTTCAAATGCAGAACCAGCTGCCCACATTGTTTTGGAAGTGTTAATTCAATGCTCATTAACCAGAGATAGAATAGTAGAATCAATACTTATGGAAAGGTGTTAGTATATGAAATATTTAGTTATAAATGGAAGTCCGCATAAGGGGAATACATGGAAAATTACAATGGAGGCGAAACAGCAGATCATGAATGAGGATCCTGCAAGTGTGTTTGAAGAGGTTCATTTGGCACAGTTGAATCTTCCTTTTTGCACAGGCTGCAGTAATTGTTTTAGAAAAGGTGGTGAATACTGCCCGCATAAAGAAATTATGAACATGATGATCGAAAAAATGGAGACAGCGGATGGAATTTTGATAGCAAGTACGACCTTTAACTGTCGTGAGACAGCGATACTTAAAAATTTTTTTGACCATATGTGTTACATGCTGCATAGACCCAGGTTTTTCACGAAGAAAGCGCTGGTGATCACTTCTGTCGGAGGGGTAGGCGGAGGTCAGACGGTAAAAAGTGTGGTCGCTACTTTGCGCGGAATCGGTGTCAATAAATGTTACGGCTTATGTATCCGGTCAATAAGCTGGAATGCTTATCAGATTCATACAAAGGATGAAATGAAAATAAAGAAAGCAGCAAAAAAGTTCGCTGATGATGTGAAGAGCTCCAAATTACATAAACCAAACACATTGATTTTGATACCGTATAATTTGTTTCGAGGAATGTCCGTCTATTACCAAAAAGGAACAGAATATGAAACGCTGGATGGCACATATTATATGGATCCTGATCGTAAAAAAACTGTTTATGATAAACAGATTCCAGTCTCTTTTTTTCAGAAAATCATGGGCACTATGTTTTATCAATTGGGAAAAACACTG
>JAAYYM010000473.1 GCA_012515365.1 Clostridia bacterium | reverse complement strand
ATGAAATAAGCCGAATCTGGGATATGCGTGGGGCATTCCCCGGGATGGGGCCAGTTTTGAGTGCCATAAAAATCAAAGAAGGTAATACCATCGCCTGGGAACTGGAAAAGCACATCAGAGCTACAGATGAAGACTTGCTAAAAACAAATCCATGGGAATTGCTTCAGGAATCACTTTCAGATCCAGCGAAATTTCTTGGCATTAGAGGCAAAGAGATTTTTAATGCAACCAATGTTCGTATTCTTAAAAGCATTCCTGGAGAAAAAAAGAAGTTCTATCAGCTATTAAGCAGAATTCAACTGAGCAATGAACAGGCTAAAACAATCATTGAAGAACATGCCGATTTAATCGGTGATATTCAAACTATACTTTTAAACCCGTATCTAATTTATGAGAAATTGCGGATTGTATATAAAGGCCTTATTTCTTTCAATCAGATTGATAAGGCTGTTTTCCCACCACTCAAAATACGTAAAGCCTTTCCACTCGACTCTGTGAGTAAAATGACTGATTATCTAGACGAGCGGAGGGTTCGAGCGCTCTCTATTACAATTCTTGAAGAAGCTGCGGATGAAGGCCATTCTCTATTGCCATTCAGCGATGTTTTAAACAGACTCAGCATGAAAGAGTCTGCAGAAGATTTCCCAATCAATGAAGATATTCTACTGGTTCAAGCGGAAGAAGCCTTTTATCAGGAAGAGATCAATCTATTAAAGAATGATTCGATGATGTTTTTAAAATTGCAGAGACTGTCGGAATTAAAAAGGATAATCAACCAACGTATCAACAAAGAAATCAATCAGAAGAAAACATACAATATCAACCACGATTGGAATGAAATTGTAAAACAGTATTTTTTGGATTCTCAAAAAGAAGAGACGAATTCAGATGCAGACGAGTTTGAATCCCTTGCCAGAAAAGAAAAGGCTGATTCATTAAGGGTACTTTGCAATTACAGAGTTTCTGTACTTATCGGTCCGGCTGGTTCTGGAAAAACAACATTGCTTGAAATGTTTGAAAAAATTCCTGAAATTAAAAAAGGCGGTTTAATTAAACTTGCCCCTACCGGTAAAGCGCGTGTAAAAATGGGGCATAATGCAAAGACCATAGCGCAGTATCTTTATCCGAGTAAAAGATATGATGGATATTATGGCGTATATCTTACCAGAGAAGACGGGGCAAAAGATTCATCTGCACGAAACATTATTATTGATGAATCTTCAATGCTTACAGAAGAGCAGCTTGGTGCAATTCTGGATGCTCTCGGTCCAATGGACAGGATAATTCTTGTTGGTGATTATCGGCAACTACCACCAATTGGGACTGGCCGCCCTTTTGTTGATATAGTCAATCTGTTAAAACCAGAGATCTTTGAAAATCCGGATGTTAGAACTGGCCATGGTTACGCAGAATTACGACAAATTCGCCGGCAAAAAAATGTGACCGGTAATGAGAGAAAAGATATTGTTTTAAGTAAATGTTTTGGTGATGAACCACGTAAAGAGGAGATTGAAACCTTTCAGGAAATTGCCGGAAGTCTTGAGAGTAATAGCCATCTGCGTCTAGAAAAATGGTATGACAGTAAAGATTTCCGGGAGAAGTTTGAGCAAATTATCCAAGAAGAACTTAATCTTGATACTGAAGACATCATAAAAGCATTTAATAGAACACTTGGTGCAAAAGATATAGGTAATTACCAGTATTTCAATTACGACTATTCAGAAAAGGAAATAGAAAACTGGCAAATCATTTCTCCGGTCAACGGTTACGGATATGGCGTCAAAGAGATTAATAAATTCATACAATCCACCTACAGAAAAAATTTCATTGACCTGGCACACAATATAAAAGACCCAAATAGTAATTATTTCCCTAAACGAAAAATTGCAAAGCCTAAAGGCACAGACAATATTGTCTATGGGGATAAAGTGATTAGCTTAAAAAATAATCGATGGCGTGATAATCAATGGATAAGACCAGCAAACAAAAAAGCAGATGCTCTTAACTATTTCGCAAATGGTGAAATTGGCATTATTACTGGAGAATTTAGAGGGCAAAAATCAAATGGTAGTGGAGAGCCCAAAATAGAAATAACTTTTTCTACTCAGCCCGGATATAGTTATTCGTTCTGGCCCAATGAACTTGGAGAAGATGGTAAGTATCCATTTGAACTGGCTTATGCAATCACTGTACACAAATCCCAAGGAAGCGGTTTCAACAAGGTTTTCTTTGTTCTCCCATCACAAGGGGCAATTCTTTCAAGAGAATTATTGTATACAGCATTAACCAGACAGGAAGAGAAAATCATCATTCTGCACCAAGGTGATTTTCGGGATTTCATAAGATTCGCTGGGACAGAAGCATCAGCGACAGCAAAAAGATTCACCGACCTGTTTTATTTACCTCAAGTGAAAGAAATAGAAAAAAAGTATTACGACGCCCGATATATCAATGTATCTGAACGTGGCGAACGTATGATCTCGAAAAGTGAAGTAATAATTGCTAATTGTCTGAATAAGTATAAAAAAGACATTAGATATGCTTATGAAAACAAGTTAACACTATTGTCAACGGGTAGAACCATTAAGCCAGATTTCACGATAGAACATCTTGGAACAGGTAGAGTATTTTACTGGGAACATTTGGGGATGATGACACGGGAAGACTATCGGCAGAAATGGGAAAAGAAAAAACAAGGCTATATTGATGATGGCTTTGTTGTTTTTACTGAACAATCT
>JAAYYM010000472.1 GCA_012515365.1 Clostridia bacterium | reverse complement strand
ATATGCTTTGACAAAAGGTTTCATCAGTACTTTCTTTGCCGTAACATCTTCTGTAAAATCAACCTCAACTTGTCCGTCTTTCTGTGTAAATATACCACACCAATGACCCTTCATATTATCATTTTCCATATCAAACTCCCAACGCTTGTATGGCTCCATCGCCGTCACTGTAAAGGTCGTGGCATATCCTTCTTTTGTGTATTCAACGAATTGCTTCTCATTTAGCACCTCAATTTTACTCAAATCACTGCGCCATGCATAGTTCTCAAGGGATGTAACAACGCCCCATACACTTTCGATGCTATTTGGGAAAGTTGCTTTCATGTTTGCAACAGCCATACTATTTTTCTCCTTTGTCATATTACTATTGTCTCTTCTTTAATCTTTCAGACAGGCAATTGGAATTACCTTCACACCATCTTTTCTTGTATAAGCCATATTTCCACCTGTGATAATGACTAGTAAATCAGGTTCTCTCAACGGACATTGTATCTCTTTCTCATTATACTGTTTCACCAAGTCCTTAATCTGCAACAGATGGGCGGCTCCTTCATTGATTTCACGACTTCCCAATTTAAATTCAATAAGTGCATACTTTCCATTATCCAGATGTAGGACAGCATCCGCTTCCAAACCATACCTGTCATGATAATAGGACAGATGTCCCCCTAGCGTCTGCGAATATACCTTTAAGTCTCGAATACAAAGACACTCGAAAATAAAACCAAATGTCTTTAAATCTAATTGTAATGTATCCGGTGTCATCCCCATTGCTGCAATTGCAATAGATGGATCTACAAATTCTCTCTTCTTTCCTGAACGAATAACTGTTGCCGAACGAATTGCAGGACACCACGCTTCAATATCTTCTAACACAAATAGACGTTCCAACGCATTCAAATAGTTATCCATGGTGACCCTTGACATACTATCTACATTTGCCACAACATCTTTATATATATTTGCCTTTTTCGTCAAAGTTGAAATGTTTTTGGCATAGGATTGAAGAATAATCTGCGTCCATGTTGGATTTCTTTGAATGCCATCTACTGTAGAAATATCAGATTCACAGATATTATTCACATAATCTCTTGCTATCAATAATTTAGCTGTATCACTCTTTTTTCGAAGTGCCGCCGGCCATCCGCCTCTGCATGCAGCAAGAATTAAATCTTCGATTTTCATATCAGACATCACTCCATCAATGTCTATATTCAAATCTTCAAATAATGATTTTAATGAAATCTTACCATTTGATTCTTCAGATTCATATAAACTCATAGGATACATTTTTAAACGTGATATTCTTCCCGTTCCGGTATGCAAAATCTGGCTGTCATCTACAGATGTAGAACCGGTTAAAATAAACAAACCATCTTCCTGCCTTTTATCCACTTCCATCCTGACAGCGTCCCATAAAACCGGAACGTCCTGCCATTCATCAATCAGACGTGGATTTTCCCCTTTTAACAGTAGAGATGGTTTTGTATCTGCCGTTATCATGTAGGATGCTCGCATATCCGGATCCTGCATTTTTATAATGCTTTTTGCTTTTTGTTCCCCCGTGGTTGTTTTTCCACACCACTTGGGTCCCACAATCAATGTGGCACCAAATGCTTCTAAGCGTAAACTTAACTCATTATCTACAATTCTATTTAAATAAGTTGACATACGACTCCTCCTGACCTCTGTACTCTTACTGTACGATATTCGTCAAGTATTGTCAATGTTGTTTTGCGTTTTTGAGGTGTTTCACTTTGCGTTTTTGAGGTGTTTCACTTTGCATTTTTGAGGCATTATCATCCAAGTGACTCATATGCCTTTGTAACTCGTTTATACTCAGCAGGTTTTGAGATTGTCTCAACAATCACATCTCCGTCGTCTGCTTGATTACATCGATAGAGATATACGCCTTCT
>JAAYYM010000471.1 GCA_012515365.1 Clostridia bacterium | reverse complement strand
TCTTTTCCAACTGTTCAAAGGTTTTTTCCCAATCAGCACCCAGCTGATACGATACATGTTTCTTCAAAAATTTTGCACGTCTCCTCTTTGTCATATAAAAGAAAAGTGGCCGGCAGAATAAAAATAGCAGAAGCTTAATCTTAATGCTCTTTGTCACACGCCTATTTTTTAGTACAGACATGGCATGTGTCTTGATAAAATCCGCATACTCACGGTCTCTCTCTTTTTGATAAGTTGCAAATAAAACATTATTCTGTACGACGCTCATGTTTTCATAAACCAGAAAATAATCAACTGCCTGTTGTAATTCGGGATAACGTTCTAATATGAATTCACACATCTCATAATCATTCTTTAAAGACAAAACCAAATTATCAGCTACTCTTGATCCACTGTCTTCGCTCACCCTGAAATAATACTTCGAAATTGTATTATATACAATTTTATCTGCCTTCCCCAGTAGCTCATAGCCTACCTTGCGATCCTCAACGCGCTCTCCTTCCGGGAAATGAATCTGTGCAAAAATTTCCTTCTTGTAAAGCTTATCCCAAAGGTGTAGGAAAAATCCCTTTTGATACAAAATCTGTTCAAAGGCGTCCTTTTTGTCATAAACAAACTCCTGATTATGATCATTTCCCACATTCTCATTTGCATATGCTTCATATTTTCCGATGACAGAAATATCCGCATCGTATTTTTGCATCGCCCGCACCATTACTTCAAACATATCCGGATCGATCCAGTCATCTCCATCAACAAATCCGATGCAATCGCCTGTTGCAGCCTCCAAGCCTTGGTTTCTCGCTACTGCTACCCCTTTTGGTTCACGATTCAGAAGCTTGATTCTACTGTCTTTTTGTGCAAATGTATCACAGATTATTTCGCACGCTATATCGCCTTTCCCTACAACCAGAATAATTTCTAGATTCTGATAGGTCTGATTGATAATTGATTCCAGACATTTTTCTAAATACTTCTCAACCTTGTAAATAATCACAATAACACTGACTAATGGATTAGCTTCAGGATTGTTTTTTTGCTGTATTGGGGTGCATGGCTGCTTCACGACATTTCTGATTGCTTCGAGATAGCCGTATTTACGTGCTTCATCAGGCTCCAGCATCGCACCTTCTCCCCACTCATTCCATGCATTGACATATACGAAATCGCGACCATTTTGTACCTTTTCGGAATTTAGTTTACATAATGCTTTTTCAAATTTATCCGGTGTCGTTCCCTTATAGACCAGACCTTTATAGCTTCGTCTGGGTGTATTATCCCAGTCGGGAATCAAACACGGAAATTCATCTACAGGATTGTATGTCCTTGATGTGATCGGATCAATGATCCAATCGGCCGGAATAATACGCTCTAAAAGTTTTTTCTTTCTGAACTTATTCAGGGTTGTCCTGCATAGTACGCTCAGATTATAACGCATCGTTTTAAATGACCCGAGATCATGCTTTAAAGTATAACCTGGTTCAAAATAGTAATATGCATCAATCAGCTCTTTACGTGTCTCGAGTTCTCCTGCCGTTTTTGCGGAAACAAGAAAAATTCCCGGCAGATCGTTTTCTTTTGCCCATTGATCAAAGCATGTCTTCATTTGTTCAAGACAGTCTATATCCATTGTACGGTAAATATGAAGAACCGGTTTTCCATCAATTCGAATATATCTTGAATCCTTGAAAAATGGAAGCAAATATGTAAAATGTCGCTTCCAGTCGGCCTCACTACCGTATTCCTGCTTCATCAGCACTTCTTCCTCCAGACCATACCAAGTCCTGGTCCAAGATTCATTTGCCCAGCAGATACTATAACGAAGATTAATCTCTTGATGTTCCAAAAGAAGTTCCATTGGTTTTTCCATAAGCTGTTTTCCTAAAAACCAATAGTGATAAATACAAAATCCATACACACCGTATTTCTGCGCTAATTCTGCCTGCCACTTCCATGTTTTCACGCCATCCTTTACCAGATCATAATAATTCTGATTGAGAGGAACCCTTGGCTGGATATGTGATTGATATAACGGTTTTGCCCGCTTGACCGCAGTCCATTCGGTATATCCCTCACCCCACCACTGATTATTTTCAGGGAACTCATGATATTGCGGCAGATACATACTGATTACTTTCATCTGATTATAACTCCTCTAATGTCACATATTCTCTTTGATACGTTCCGACGCTTCTGTAAAAGCGGCCCCTACTGCGAACCAGAAAATCGGGGTTGCCAATTGAAATGCGATAATATTAGATCCGACTGACTGCAACAATACGATACCAATAATTCCAAATTCCACATAGCACTCCTTCAAAGAATGAATGCGTTTTGTACACAAGCGAATCAGCAGAAATAAGAAGATAGAAAATCCAATGACACCTTCTTCGCAAAACAGCTTCACCAGTCCTCCGTCCGCGATCACATGTGTTCCTTCAATACCAAGTGCCTTATGTCCGTTAGCACCCAGACCATTTCCAAGCCAGGTACTGTAAAGTGTATTCATCGCTACAACCCACTGCTCACTTCTTTCCCCGATTGCACTTGGAAGTGATACCAGCCTTGCAAGTATTTTCTGTACGGCACTGATATAAAAGAGACACAAACCAACCAGTGCGATGACTACTGCCGAAAGCTCATAGATCAGATATTTTTTCTTCCATGTCTGAAATGTAAAGAATACCAGATAATTCATATATACAAAAACAATCATAGCAACCAGCATAGCCGAACGCTGATTACTTAAAAAGGCAAATATAGTATTGATAAAAAAACAAATAAACCCCTGTATTCTCTTATTTCCCTGCATGATAAAATTCATGCTTACAACCATTCCACATACAGCAAGAAAACCAACCAATGTACTTCCTACAACCGAAGTCATACGAAGTCTCATTGTCGGTACATCAGCAAGTGAGATATACTGCATATCAAACAAAAAATCCATGAAGAATTGAGGTGCCGCAATATATAAAATCAGTCCGACCAAAAACAAAACTCCTATCCCCAATAAAAAGAATCTGTAAAATCTGTTCTTTTGAAGCATAGGGGCTCTTCCTACAAAGTAAAACACAATTGGAAGAATGGATGTGGATAGTTCTTCCAAATAGATAGAGACCGGTAATCCACTCCTTGTCAGCCAGATCACCGATAATAAATTATAAACAATATATGCAATTACCAGATAGTCGCATTCTTTTTGAATCACGACCTGTTTTCTGATTAGTAATTCTAAAGCAATAACCAAAAACAATACCGATGCAAAAATACCCGGTCGTACTAATTTCGTCGCCATAGTCAATATATACGCCAATACAACCAGCAGATAATACCATTCATATAAATGGAACTGCTTTATCGATTTGCTATTCATAATCTCCTCCTGGATCAGCAGTTAACAATCACTTCCACAACCTTTGCCCAGCTGCTTTTCTTCGTTGTCTGCTCTGTCTTTTGTGTTAATTTTTCTGTGACAATCTGATCCTTAAGCACTACCTCAGCTCGTTTGATCTTTCCCGTGATGATGTTCTCCATCAGATCAGCAAGTTCTTTTGGCGAAAATGGATTAAAATAATATGCATTCTGATACCCCTCCAGTACTTCATGGCAGAAAGGTTCATCAGAAGCCACAATCAATGATTCAAATTGTCTGGCTTCAGCTAATGGATAACCAAATGTCTCGATATAGGATGGAAAAAGCAGCACACTTTTCTGATAATAGGCAATGACCTCTTCTTTATCGATTTGTCCCAGACATTTTACTGTCTGGTCCTCACGCGCATATCGGTAATCTGTTACTTCTCTTAGATCACTGATCGTAAATACTATTTTAAAATCTGTGATTCCCCTTTGATTTAAAATGTCGCAGGCTTTTAACACACATTCATGATTTTTATAGATCATAACGCCTGACGGGAAGAAAAACAAATTACTCAGATGTTCTGTATTCGGATCAGGCTGTCCCATACTCTCCACATCCGGCATAATGTTCACAACATTTTCTGCTTTTGCATGCGTTTTCTTAATAACAGCCTGTTGCATCCACTTTGTCTGAACAATCACTTTGTCCGCTCGTTTTGCAGAAGCGTTGATCAATTTTCCAATCAAGTGCTGATATATCGCATATTCTCGCTCGTTTCGTTTTAAAAAAGAAAAATTCTTTTCCGTCTGAAAGCCTAACGGCTGATGGATATAGACAACTTGCTTTCCATGATAGCCTCTTAATAGCGTATTCTGCAGAGAAAAAACAACATCCGGCTTTAAATTAGCTACAAAACCGGCTCCTGTGATCAGATCAAAGCGAATTCTTTCAAACCAGTTCTTCTTGACCTGTGAAATCTCTATGACCTTGATATGCTCTGTTTCTTCCAAATAGGGCTTACTAAGAAGAAAGATCCAGTCATGCATCGTTTCGTATGTTTTTACATACTCATAAAAATCATTCAGTACAGACAATGCCCCTGTTTTACTTGCTGCAGTATCTATTACAACAATTCTCAAATCACTTACCCCACACAGTTTTATTTACGATTTCCGTATAGCTTTGTATGATCTTAATCACTTTGACAGATACATTTGTATCTGCGTAATCCTGTGCCATCACAACTTCTTCTTTATTTTCATACATGGCAACAGCCAGCTCTGTAGCCTGTTCTACTTCTTCACCCTTGATTCCACCAATTACAACACTACCCTTATCCAGTACTTCCGGTCGTTCAGTAGATGTCCGGATCAATACACCTGGGAAATTCATCATTGCTGATTCCTCAGACAATGTACCACTATCAGAAAGGACACAATATGCATTCATCTGTAACTGATTATAGTCAAAGAATCCAAATGGCTTCAAATTTTGTACCAGTGGATGGAACTTGAAATTTCTTTTTTCAATGTATTTCATTGACCGTGGATGGGTTGAATAAATAACAGGCATCTGATACTTCTCTGCAATTGCGTTGATCGCATTCATCAGATCCATAAAATTGTCTTCTAAGTCAATATTCTCTTCGCGATGTGCCGATACAAGAATATATTTTCTTGTTTTCAGATGCAGTCTCTCAAGCACATCACTGTTTTTTATTTCTTCCATATGATCTCTGAGGACTTCACGCATCGGAGAACCGGTTACAAACATTGTCTTTCCGTCAATGCCTTCGGATAATAAATATCTGCGTGAATGCTCTGTATATGGCAGATTAATGTCAGAAATATGATCTACAATCTTTCGATTAATCATCTCTGATACATTCCAGTCCCAGCATCTGTTTCCTGCTTCCATATGAAAAATTGGGATTTTTAATCGTTTTGCAGAAATAGCAGATAATGCAGAATTCGTATCACCTAGTAAAAGAACTGCGTCCGGTTTGACTTCCTGCATCAGCGTATAAGATTTCGCAATGATATTTCCCATGGTAGCCCCTAGATTTTCACCTACACTGTCTAAGTAATAATTCGGTGCACGCAAATTCAGATTTTCAAAAAAAATCTGATTTAAAGTATAATCATAATTCTGTCCTGTATGTACCAATATATGATCAAAATAACGGTCTGCGCATTTGATGACCGCAGATAATCTGATAATCTCCGGCCGTGTACCGACAATTGTCATTAGCTTTAACTTCTTCATTTGCAATCCTCCGCATCCTCTGTGACCGGCATAAAATAAGTATCTGGTTTTTCAGGATCAAATGCCTCATTTGCCCACATAATCGTTACCATTGGTGAGGTTCCCTCGTTTGAAATATCATGTGTATAACCAGTTGGAATATCGATCACTTCCAATTTTTCTCCGCTGACATGATATTCGATTATTTCATCCGAATCAATCTGCCTGAAACGGACACTTCCCTCTCCGCTGACTACAAGAAATTTTTCATTTTTTGTATGATGCCAGTGTTTTCCTTTTGTTACACCCGGATTACTGATATTTACTGAAACCTGGCCTCGGTCCTTTGTTCTTAAAAACTCTGTAAATGAACCCCGCTCATCCTTCTTCATATCAAGCTCATAGGAAAACTGATCATGTGGCAGATAGCTTAAATATGTGCTGTACAGTTTTTTTTCTAATTCATTTCCCATATTGGGAACGGACAGATTTGTTCTGCTTTCCCTAAATCCCATGATCATCTCAACAATCTTACCAAGTGATGCCGTGTGTACAGTAGGAATCATGCAGTACTTACCGATCCTGTTTTCATTTCCGTTAAGCGCTGCTATAAATTCATCCACTACGTCATCGATATATACCAGATTCATCATGACATTCGGATCATTGACACAGATATCAAGTCCATGCGCGATATTATGACAAAAAGTAGCTATTCCACTATTATAATTAGGTCTGCACCATTTACCAAACACATTTTGCAGACGATAAACCAGACTCTTTGCACCGGTCATCTCCTGATGTGCAAACAGTAGCTCTTCGCCGGCTCGTTTACTTTTTCCATAGGCATTGTCAAGCTCTGCCTGAATCGAAGATGTGATCAAAATTGGCGCCTGATTTCCCCATTTATCAAGGTGCGCAAGCAATTCGCTGGTAAACCCAAAATTACCTTCCATAAATTCTTCTTCTATCTTAGGTCTGTTCACACCAGCCAGATGAAATACGAAATCACAATCCTTTGTATATTGATCCAGCTCTTCTTCTGTTGAATTGATATCATATTCCATAATATCAGTATAGTCTCGGTTCCGTAATTCCCATATTAAATTTTTCCCAACAAATCCCTTTGCACCGGTCACTAAAATTTTCATTTTAATCGATTCTCCCATTGTTCGATTTCTTCTCGAATATAAGAAAGGGTCAGCAGCTTCTCTTTAACCTGCTCCACATTAAGAATTGTTGTATTATTTGAATTAAACTCTTCCAGCTTTGTACGTTCTTGATTTCCGATTTTAAAATACTGGTCATAATTCAGATCTCTCTGGTCTGCCGGTACACGATAAAAATCGCCTTCATCCAAAGCACGTGCGCACTCTTCATTGGTAAGCAACGTTTCATACATTTTCTCACCATGACGGATGCCAATGATCTTAATCTCATTATCCGCATGAAACAACTCCTTAACAGCCTGAGCCAATACCTCGATTGTACATGCCGGAGCCTTTTGTACCATGATGTCTCCTGCATTGGCATTCTCAAATGCGAATAAAACAAGCTCTACTGCTTCTTCCAGACTCATGATAAATCTTGTCATCTGCGGCTGGGTTACCGTTAATGGTTTGCCTTCTTTGATTTGCTCTATAAATAATGGAATAACAGATCCTCTTGAACACATTACATTTCCATAGCGAGTACCGCAAATCAATGTACGGTCAGCATCAACTGTTCTCGATTTAGCCACAAATACTTTCTCCATCATGGCTTTACTTGTTCCCATTGCATTGACCGGATATGCTGCCTTATCTGTTGAAAGGCAGATTACTTTTTTAACACCCATTTCAATGGCAGTCGATAACACATTATCTGTACCAATCACATTTGTTTTAACTGCTTCAAGCGGGAAAAACTCACAGCTTGGAACCTGTTTCAGGGCTGCAGCATGAAAAATAAAATCTACACCATGCATGGCATCACGTACACTTTGTATATCTCTTACATTACCAATATAATATTTAATTTTATCATTCTGATATTCATGACGCATATCATCCTGTTTTTTCTCATCTCTGCTGAAAATTCGGATTTCCTTGATCTCTGTATCCAGAAAACGCTTAAGCACTGCATTTCCAAAAGATCCGGTTCCTCCTGTAATTAATAATGTTTTCCCATTAAACATAATAACTCTCCCTTACATACGGTTTTCAATCAATTCTACGGAACGCTTCACATCAAAATTTTGCTCCAGATATCGTCTTCCGTTCATTCCATATTGGTGTCTTAACTGCTCATCCTGACACAACTGTTTCACATTCTCACAAAACTGAGCAACATCATCTGATGCACACCACAGACCACATTCAGCCTGCTGCTCTACGAGATTACGTATATCGGTTACACGATCTGTACAAGCCAGAATGGGCTTTGCAAGTGCCATATAAGCCAATGCTCTAGAAGGATAATTCGGAATGGTAAAACGAATATCTAAAGAGAGGATGCCCACATCACAGCTCAGCATCAGCTGATCGTACTCCTTCACAGGCAACTGACTTAAATATCTGGCATTCTGCAGATCCTTTACATGTTCCTTTACCTTCTCTGCTTCACTTCCGTTTCCTACGATCAGGAAATATGCTTTATCATACTGTTCCATGGCTTTGATCGCATTTATCAAAAAGTCAATGCCTTGTGGTTTCCCCAAATTACCACCAAATACAAACACCACCTTCTCTTTAGGAACCAAAAGTTTCTGCTCCTTCCATGTTGACTCTGCTTCATGAGCCAATGGCTGTACCTTGACTGTATTCGGAAAGATTTCCACCTTAGTCGGATCAATATAAGGATTGTGTTCCAGTATATATCGGCGATTTTCCTCTGACATACACCCAATCGTATCCGATACCTGATAGAGTGTTTTTTCTTTTCCAAGGAAAAAACGATGAAGCAGACTACCTTTTCTGAATAACCCTATATCTACTGCATTTTGTGGAAAAATATCCTTAAGCATTAAGTAAGAGCTACATCCAAATTTCTGTTTGCATTTTTTAACAACACCCGAAAAAGTCACAGGGGGAGTCGCATATAAGACAAGATCAAACGTTTCTGCTCCCAGATATTTAGAAATAGCCTGCCTGAACATAGGCTCGATTTTTAACGTATTGATTCCCTTTTTAATAAAATTAACACGGAATAATTCGCCTACCAAAACCTTTAAAAAACGAATTCCATTCTCATTGATCAGACAAGTTTGATCAATATGACCTTTATGATCAGCTTGTACTATTGTGATATGATGACCCTTTTTACATAATTCATTCAAAATATCTGAATAAGTCCCGCTTTCGGACAGATTAATTTCTGATAAGGTCAGATATAAAATGTGTTTACTCATATAATTCTCCATTAGCGAATCATGATTTCGTTATACTTCATCATATATTTTTGTTCTTCATAATGACCTATTTCATTCTCATTCTCATGACCCGTCAGATTCGTAAGAATCAATTTCGGCACATTCATACCACAGGCATATGCATGCGGATATCCCCCGCCAAACCTTGGATTTACCTCTGATATATAATATGTTCCGTTTATCTTGAAAATATCAATGTCAATAATTCCTCTAAATCCAATCTCCTCAACAAATCTCTGAATCAGTTCAAACAGCTTTGGATCTTTCATAGACACTGATTTATCAGTTTCTCCTGCTCGCATCAGTATTTTCTCTTTTGTAAAAATCGCCTTTGTTTTTCCGGAAATCATATCGATATAGACATCTGCTCCATATTCTGTGCCATCCATAAACTCTTGAATCATCAGATTATCGTAGAGTGAGAACAGTACCTCGACTTCTTCTCTGCTGTTCACCTTGTTGATATGGATACTTGCACTTCCTTTTACCGGCTTTACAAATACCGGATAGTTGATTTCGCCGACCTCTACCGCCCGATAAAACTCTTCTCTATCAATGAAACATTTTCCTGTCGGAATATTCAGTTCTCGAAGTTTTTGAAACATTTTGTATTTATCAAAACATAATTCTACGGAATCATATTCAGAAATAATCGGCGTACATCCAACTGCTACAAACTCTGCAGCATGCTCCGCCATTAATGATAATTCCGGATCGATCAGAGAAAAGGCTCCATCGATCTTTTCCTTCCGGCAGATATCTAATATGGTATCAAGATATCCTGGTTCCGTGATTCTTGGAACAATATAATGCGCCGTTGCTTCGTAAATAGCCGGTGCTAGCGGATTGCAGTCTGTAGCTACCACGCGTCCTGCTTCCCCTACTTCTTTTCTAAAATATTGTACAACCTTATTTCTGGTACCTGCGCTTAAAATTAATATATTCATTCAGGGCCTCCTGCCTCAATCAAAATACAGCGGTGTACCGCCAGTATGAATAAACAGAACATTACTGTCCTTGATAGCGTGCTCATTCAAATAGTCCTGCATTCCACAAAAAGCTTTTCCTACATAGGTTTTATCCATTGGAATACCTTCTTGGCACATCACCTGATCAATCAGGTCGCTGACATGTTGATCATGGATGCCATAGCCACCTCGTCTATAGTCATCAATAAAAATAAGTTCATCAGAGATCACCTCTTCAACTGAGAGAGTCTGCTCTTTTAAATAATCTTTTATACTATTTTTTACGATGTCATATCCTTTTCCTTTTTCTCTGGAAATACTGATTCCTATGATTTTGCCCCTACAATATTCCTTATTAAGTGGATCCATCTGCTCAATCAGTTTTCCACATACCAGACCCGCCTGAGTGGTTCCTGTACCCGATGCAAAAAAAATATAGTCAAAGATCCGATGTTCTTCCTTTTCGTATCTAAGGATTTCCTGATAGGCTGTCACATATGCTGCTGTTCCAAAGTTTCCGTGACCACCGCCCATAATAAAATAAGGGTGCTTTCCTTCTTTTTTTAGAGCATCTAGCGTTTCATCGATCACTCTGCTCACTTCGTGAACCGGACATGTTTCTATTTGGGCTCCGAAGGAAGAAATCATTTTGCTGTTTGCACACTCCTCATAATTCTCCTGTGAGGATATAATATGACACTCCAGTCCCATGGCTGCCGCCATATTGGAGATAATGCGGCAATGATTGGATTTGCTGCTTCCGTATGTAACAATGACATCAATATTCTTTTGAATGATATCCTGATAAAACAATCTCGCTTTTCTTGCTTTGTTTCCACCAAAGCTGAACGGAACCAGATCATCTCTCTTTATGAAGACTCTGTTATCTGCATACTTCTGGCTTAATTCGTAAATCGGTGTTGCCTGCATAGGTTCTGATAAAACAGGAAGCCTCTTAGCCATTCATCTTCTCCACCTTTCCATTCAACGTTTACTTTTCATTCTATAAACGTCAAAATCCTCTACTGTCTGCTCAGCACCCGAAAGCGTATCTGACTTTTTTAAAACTTTTCCGATTGTCATCCAGATAATTTTACAATCCAGCCAAAAGGAACAATTCTCTACATAATAAACATCATGTTTAAACCGCTCTTCCCAAATCAGAGAATTCCTACCGTTGACCTGTGCCAATCCTGTAAGTCCAGGTCTTAGGCAGTGACGTTTTTTTTCTTCCTGTGTATAATAGGGAAGATATTTGACGAGCAAGGGTCTAGGTCCCACAATGCTCATATTTCCAATGAAAATATTAATCAGCTCCGGAAGTTCATCCAGACTTGTGGCACGTAGTTTTTTTCCAAACGAGGTTAGACGTTCTTCATCCGGCAACAACTCACCATTCTCATCTTTTTTATCATTCATAGAACGAAATTTATACATCTGAAATATTTCTTCATTTTTTCCTGGTCTTTGCTGGCAAAACAAAATAGGTCTTCCCAATTTGACGGCGACCAAGATTGCCATGATCAGATAAACCGGTGATAATGCCAAGATTGCACATCCTGAAAGAACAATATCTAATAATCTCTTCACATAATTTCGATAAATCATTATTTAAACAATCCTTTTACAGTCTGAATGATCAGTTCCATATCTTCATCGGTATTTTTTATATCAGAAGGCAGGCATAATCCACGTTCAAAAATATCTTTTGCCACATCATCTTCATTCTGAATAAAATCATTTTCAGCAAATACAGGCTGTAAATGTAATGGTTTCCAAATAGGTCTGGTCTCAATGTTTAATGTCTCAAGAGCAAGAATTACATCCAAAGGTTTAACCTTAGAATCTTTACGAATGGTCATACAGGAAAGCCAGAAATTAGGATTACTCTCTGGAAGAAACGGATTCATCTGTATCTCTTCAATTTCTAAGAAGCTTTCTCGATAACAATCATAAATCTTCTTTTTACGCTCAATATATTCATCCAGTGTTTTCAGCTGTCCACGTCCGATTCCGGCTACTACATTTGACATTCTGTAGTTATATCCAATTTCCTTATGCTCATAATGACGTGCCGGCTCTCTTGCCTGTGTAGCTAAAAATCGTGCCTTTTGTATCAACGCTTCATCCGTTCCGACAAGCATTCCGCCTCCGGAAGTCGTAATAATCTTATTTCCGTTAAACGAAAAAATGCCCAACTTTCCAAAGGTTCCTGTCTGTTTTCCCTCATACAGAGCTCCAAGTGATTCAGCGGCATCTTCGATAAGCGGTACATGATATTGTTCACATAGTGCTGTGATTTCTTTAAGTTTTGCAGGTGTTCCATACAGATTCACTACAATCACTGCTTTTGCCTGGGGATACTTTTTAAGCCCTTCTTCCAAAGCTTTTGGAGACATATTCCAGGTCTCACGCTCACTGTCGATAAAAACAGCCTTAGCACCTTCATATGCAATCGGATTTGCAGTTGCAGAAAAGGTAAGAGAGCTACAAAGTACAATGTCGTCTCTCTTAATGCCTAACAGCTTAAGTGCAAGGTGAATGGCAGCTGTTCCCGCGCTAAGCGCAGCTGCGTATGGAGTATTCACATAAGCAGCAAATTCTTTTTCAAATTCATTTACATTCGGTCCAAGCGGTGCGACCCAGTTTGTGTCAAAGGCCTCATTTACATACTCGATCTCTCTTCCGTTTAAGGTTGGAGAAGATAAATAGATTCTCTTTCTGTCCATAATATTAGCCTACTCCTTTCGCTTATAAGTCGGTACGATCTTTTGAACCCATTTACGAATTTCCTCGTTATCTGCTTCCATCTTAGAATCATTTTTAAGTTCCTCGAGCTGGGCAAAAAAGTCTTCTTCATCGAACTGTATCGGCTTTCCAATGTGAATCAGTTTATTGGCAGTGTCCTGCATGCCTTCTTCCTTCATTAATAACTCTTCATAAAGTTTCTCACCTGGTCGCAGTCCTGTAAACTCGATCTGGATATCCTCTCCCGGAACGTATCCCGAAAGACGGATCAGGTTCATTGCCAAATCTAAGATTTTCACAGGTTCACCCATATCAAGCACGAAAATTTCTCCGCCTTTTGCATACGCACCTGCCTGTAATACCAAAGAAACGGCTTCCGGAATCGTCATAAAATAACGAATGATGTCTGGATGAGTAACTGTCACCGGACCACCTGATGCAATCTGCTTTTTAAATAATGGAATCACACTTCCGTTACTTCCCAGCACATTACCAAATCTGACAGCAACAAACTCTGTTGCAGAACGCTTATTATAAGACTGAACAATCATTTCGCAGATTCGCTTGCTTGCGCCCATGATATTCGTCGGATTAACTGCTTTATCTGTAGAAATCATAACGAATTTTTTTGTACCATAGCGAAGTGCAGCCTCAGCCGTTTTCCATGTACCAAGTACATTATTCTTAATTGCCTCATTTGGACTATCCTCCATTAATGGAACATGCTTATGTGCTGCTGCATGATAGACAATATCAGGACGATATGTTTTAAAAACTGCATTCATTCGATTGGTGTTTCTGACAGATCCGATCAATACAACCAGATTTGTCTCTGGAAAATCTCTTTTCAGTTCCTGCTGAATATCATATGCACTGTTTTCATAAATATCAAGTATAATCAACTGTTTTGGCTTGGAACGCACGATTTGTCTACAAAGTTCACTTCCGATTGAACCGCCGCCACCTGTGACCAAAACAACCTTGTCTTTGACGTATTCCATAATAGAATTAAGATCCACTGCGATCGGATCTCTTCCCAAAAGATCAATTACATCAACCTTTCGCAGCTGACTGACATTAACCTCTCCATTGACCAGCTGATAAATGCCTGGCAGTGTTTTCAATTCGCATTTTGTTTCCTTACATACTTCAAGTATTTCCTTAATCACACTTTTTGGCGCGGACGGCATAGCAATGATAATTTCATCAATATCGTATCTTGCTGCACACTCCAAAATGTCATTACGGTCTCCGACTACCTTCACTCCGTGAATATAGTTTCCAATTTTCGTTCTGTCATCATCGATTACACAGAGCGCACTTTTTTGAATATATTTACTTGTATTCATTTCGCGAATTAAAGAATTGCCTGCATCACCAGCTCCTATAACCATAACATTTACATTTTTCACCTTATCTGTACGCTTTTCTACAAAAGTACGAACAGCTCGGTAGAAAAACCTGCTCAGACATAAAAATAAGAGCAGAAAACCTCCAAATGCCACGTAACTGGTTCTTGGGTATGTCCACCTTAAAAACAAACGGATTATAACCATCTGTAGCAATGCGGATGAAGCACAAGCCATCACCATACTGGTAAGTTCAGGTAATCCTGCATATTCCCATAGACTCTGGTATAAATGAAACGCCCAGAAAATCAGAATTGTAATCAAAATACTATAAGGCAGGAATCGCCATGCTGTTTCTTTGAATGCTTCATCAGAAATAGCTGCATAACTAAAATCGAACCTCGCAATCAAGCCAAAATAAGTTGCTGCGACGACTGATAACGCATCATATACGATCAGTCCTACTCGTCTGCCAAAAAGCTGTTTATTCTTAATCATTTATTTCCACTCTTTTTCTTTGATCTGTTTCAATCGAATTTAACGTATCAAATTATTATATCAAATAGCACTCTTTTATTCAAGTTTTGTAAGATAGCGTATGATTTCCTGTGTATATGCCTGTCTTCCTTCAGTCGACATATGTACCAAATCTGTATAATAACTTGGATTTGTATAATCAAATTCAAGATTTTCGCTGCATAAATATTCAACATCTGCTTCTTCTAAGATTCCAATTGCTTCTTTCAATTTTTTTTGGTAATTCGCATCCTGTTCCATCCTGACATAACGAGGTGTCTCAGCAAAGATCAGACGAATCTCATTCTCGTTACACAAACTGATGATAGAGTGGAGTGCTCTAATCTGCGTCGGGTGAAGCGAACCTTTTTCATCTATTTCTAACTGATTCAGCTTTTCTGCAGTTGTACCTGCATCTTGATCCAGACTGCCACCTTTGTAATAGCGTGAACTGATCAAGGGGTAAGAAATCGGATAAGTGACCATATATTCGTTATTGGACAAAACAAAAAAATCATAAAAAGCAAAGAAATCTGTGTCATCACGTTTCGTAATTTCCTTCCATAGCTGCCATTTTGATGAAAATCCAGTATCCCAAAGCAGACGTTTGTCACTTAAGTTTGCAGGTTCCTTCATCATAGTAGGATTCAGATCCACGATCAAAGTATTAATCTTTGTCTGTTCCTTTAGCATTTCCTTTAATTCCAGTTCCATATTAAGCGGCTGGTTTCCATTATAAGTTAATACAAAGGATTCTCCGGGAAGTTGTTCTTCCACTGCCAGGATATCAATTCCCTTACGGTAAGATGACGCTCCAAGGAAAAGCTGATTGACCTGTCCTTTATTAATGACTGCACGGATTCCCATAGCATCATTAGGTAGCTGATAGGAAAAACAATTCTTCAACATAACGATTCCAAATACGATCAGTAAAGTCATGATGATAGAAATGATTACTTTTTTCATACTTATATCCTTTCCAGGTATATTGCAATTTATCAATACTGCATATAGATAAAAGAAGACTGGCCAAACATTCCGAATAGCAGGATAATCACTAACATCAGTACTGCATTAACATATTTATGTTTTCTAAACAGATCCTTTTGATTATAGTCAGCTAATTCACAGATAAACACTCCTAATATTGCCGCCACGACCACTAAAGAGAATGCAACTGCTGTATTATCTTCTGTAAAAGGCAACAGAGATTGTTTGATTTCTTCTACAGAAATCCGCATAGAACCAACAATTGTCTTCATGATGTACCAGGCATCCTTCATGCTGCCTGAACGAAACAGGATATAAGAAATATCCACTAGTATAAAGGTACGGATCATTTGAAAAACATGAAACACCTTTGATTCATTTTTAATATGTAGCTTTTCACGGATACTCTGAAACGTGCCTGCAAGTAAAAAGCTCAGGATAATCAATGTCCCATGATAAAGACCATGCATTACGTAATGCCAGCTTGCTCCATGCCAAAGACCAGTCGTAAACCATACAATCAGCAAGCCTGAGACGGTTCCGATCGCTCTTCCTGCCTTTTTTGAACAATGTTGCTCTATCTTCTTTGATAAATTCTTGCACCATTTAGAACGGATAACCGGATAATACAGATAATCTCTAAACCAGGCACCTAGTGTGATGTGCCATCTACGCCAATATTCCGGAATAGAGCGTGAAAAATAAGGTTTATCAAAATTCTCCGACATTTTAATTCCTAACATATCACTGATACCGATCGAAATATCCATATATCCAGAAAAATCACAATAGATCTGTATGGCATAAAAAACGGTTGCTGCTAGCAAAGTCAAGGCAGAATAGGTTTGTGGCAGTCCATATACGCGATCCACATAGACAGCCAGACGATCAGCAACTACAACCTTCTTAAACAAACCAATCACTATCCGGTATCCACCCGACTTAAACCGACTGATTTCAAATGCATGTTCCTCATATAGCTGCGTTGAAAGCTCATGATATCGATTGATCGGACCCTGTGAAATCTGAGGAAAATAAGATACAAATAAGGCATACTTAAATATATTTTTCTGAGGCTCACACAATTCCCGGTAAACATCGATACAATATCCAACCGTTATAAAAGTGTAAAAAGAAATACCAAGTGGAAGCAGCCAGTTCACTTTTGGAAACTCGTAATAACCTCCGAATAGTTGGATTAATGCAGTCATATTATCTGAGCAGAAGTTGAAATATTTAAGGACTGCCAGTATCAATATGTTCAGAAACAAACAACCTGCCAATATCAGCTTCTTCTTGTGTTCTGTCTGATGCTTTAGTGCTTTACGTTCCTCTTTTGACAATGGCTGGTCTTCATGGTTCAGTGCATTTTTCAGTGCATCTGTGCACTGTCCCAGTTTCACACCGCAAAAATAGGTAATTACAGTAGAAATCACTAAAAAGACTAAAAAATAAGGTGTCGCGTAGGCATAAAAGATATAACTACCCACCAGAAGCAGACACCATTGGTATTTTTTAGGAATAATAAAGTATATAAACAATAAAAGGATCATAAACCCTACAAAGGCAAACGATAAAAAAGGCAAATCAATTCCTCCTAGATTTCTTCCTCTATGATATCAATCATTTCTCCGACATTTTTTAACTTTATAATTGTCTTCATATCAAATTTTATATCAAATTCTTCTTCCACAGCGTTCATAAGAGTGATATGCATCAGGCTATCCCATCCTTTGATATCAGCAGCTGTCGTCTGATCATTTACTTCAATCGTATCCTGATCAAATACATCTCGAAACACTTCATTTAATTGTTCCATTATTTCTTCTCTACTCATTTTTTACCTCATTTCATAGACAATTACAGCAAACATTATAACCGTTTTTTTACGACATTGCAATGCAGACACGCTCATCTCTTCGTTTGTTCACTGCTTCTTAAATTAACAATCGCAAACAGCATAAGAAACAGGATCAAAAATGGAGGGACAATGAAATAGTTTTCAAAAAATGATGTGGTGAGCATCGCAAAAATTGCTGCTGCCGCACATTTGCCAACAGAATCACCACCCAAAGCCTTTCCAAACTTGATCAGTAGCGGAATCAGAACAATTAATACAATGATAAATACAAAGACTCCATGAACAAACAGAATGTCCAGCAGCCCGCTATGCACTTCAAAAGTGCCCTCCAGATCAACCACATGAAGCTTGTAAGAGGATCCGATACCGACGAACGGCTGCTTCATAAATACACCCCAAAGCTCGTCCCATACTTCTTCACGTCCAGACAAGACACTTTTATACAAAACCTTCATCTGTATCCGATCGCGCATGGTT
>JAAYYM010000470.1 GCA_012515365.1 Clostridia bacterium | reverse complement strand
TACCCTTTGGTTCTGTATCACCAATCACTTTTAGGACCAAATCACCATGCCTATTGATAGAAACGCGCTCAAGAGCGCCTGTTTGAGCACGCATTCCAGAGGTGATATTCATACACTCAAAGGCGGGTCCTGCAGCAGTAGATGTAGCGACTACATATCCATTATTTGCCAGTACCATTTCACCATTTGTTCCTATATCTATGAATAGGATGCACTCTTTTCGATTGTGTAAATCGGTTGCGAGGATACCTGATGTAATATCAGCTCCGACAAAGGCGGAAATAGTTGGTGGTAAGCAAACTATCCCATCAGGATTAATTCTTAACCCTACCTGCTTTGCTGGTAAACGGTGTAGCCCTTCTATTACATTTGTGAATGGATAGTGGCCAAGTGCAGATGGATTGGTCTTTGATACCAGATGAAGCATACAGGTGTTGCCGCTCAACACCACTTCATAAATTCGGTCTATAGAGATTGTATTCTCTTTAGATAATATCTCAATGAGGTGATTAAGCTCATCGATAAGAAGCTTATGCAACTTCGCTAATCCATCCTCTTCAGATGCGATGCTGATTCTTGAAAGCACATCGTGTGCATAAATGCTTTGCGGATTTAATGATGATACTTTTGCAACAGTCTTACCGTTACTTATGTCACAGAGAGAGACTACCAACGTAGTAGTTCCAATATCTATTACCACACCGTATATCTCATTTGTTGTGTTCGTTTCCTCTACTATAAGAAGTTCTGAACCTGCAAACACGGAGGTACTGTTTGTTTTATTATCATAGGTTTTGTAGATATGAGGTTTAAGAGGTATAGATCTGCAAATACCACTGTCAATGATTGTGAGTGTCTCTTTACCTTCTTCGGCAGGAAGTTCCACTGTAACATCATCTGTAACAAATGTCTGGCATGCCAGTACCTTGATACCTTTTTTCTGTGAAATTGAAAGAGGTAAACGGTTCTGATGAATATTTTCTGGATAGTTATTTGCATTCTGTAAAATAACAACGCATTTTCCGCATGTACCATTTCCATTGCATGGCATTTCAAATGAAATGCCTGCCGAACGAATTATATTCGATAGCTTTTCTCCTGGTCTCGCATTGATTTTAAGATTATGTGGAAGGATAGTAATATTTGTCATTATCTATATCCTTTCACAGTATCAGTAAGTGCGCGGATATTTGAAAGTGGTGTTGATGTGCTTAAACCAAAAGCTGGAGATAGAATATTGATTCCTTCGTTAACAAGCCTGGATGTTATTTGTCTAATTTTATCTTCATTATTGTTTTCCAGAGCGTAGGTGCTTACATTTCCCATGGTAACCAGATCCGGAAATTCTTTTTTTAGCGAAGACAGATTAACCATTGCATCGGTACTGATAGCTTGAGAATGTATTAACTTCAGTAGATGACGTACAGGGTTTAGGTCACCGCAAATGTGTAAAAGTACAGGCGTACCCAATTTGTTAACAGAATCTATAAACCTGTTGATATATGGAATTACAAACTCTTCAAAAAGTTTTGGCCCCAGAATTTCACCTGTGGCGGAAGGATCTCCTACAGAAATCACTGAAACTCCATTTTCAACCAAAGCTGTGGCATAGCTGATAAGAAAATCGGTGACCTGAGAGATTACCCCGTGTGCAATAACGGGGAACTTTCTAAGTTCTTTATAAAAAGTTACAGGATCAATCACAGAAGCTGCTGTGCTGATCGGGCCAGTCAGATTGCCAATAACTGGAATCGATGGATAACGTTCCGAGAGCAATCTTGCTGCTTCACAAATTTGT
>JAAYYM010000469.1 GCA_012515365.1 Clostridia bacterium | reverse complement strand
CTTAAATGAAATCATGACACCTTGCATCGCAGAGCCTAGAAAAGAAGTGAATGCATATGCACCTAAGATTATTCAGATCTCAATTGATCCTGAAAAAATTGGTGAAGTAGTAGGACAAAGAGGTAAGACAATCAATGCGATCATCGAACTGACAGGTGTAAAGATTGATATTACAGATGATGGTGCTGTTTCGGTTTGCGGTACTGATGCAGATGCAATGCAGAAAGCACTTGAAATGATCAAGATGATTGTTACTGAATTTGAAGAAGGAAAGATTTACAAGGGAACAGTCGTAAGCATTAAAGAGTTTGGTGCTTTCATCGAATTTGCTCCTGGAAAAGAAGGAATGGTTCACATTTCTAAGATTTCAAAAGATCGCATCAACCATGTAGAAGATGTTTTGACACTTGGAGACAAGGTAACAGTTAAGTGCATGGGTAAGGATAAGATGGGCAGAATCAGCTTCTCTATGAAGGATGCAGCACAGGAAGCATAAGATATTCTGAAAATAGATTGATTTTTAGCGAAGTATCAATGAATGTTGATACTTCGCTTTTTTATGTCATAAATACCTGAAACACACATATATATAGTTATGTGGATGCTGACTGTAAGTTTTTAAAAGGAGTGATGCAATGGATGAATTTCTAAAGCTTTTTCCCGGAAGTATCAGAAGAGAATTTGAAAGACTGGCTTTTGATATAAAAGAGCTTGAAGAGGTGCGGATCAGAGTGGGACAACCGGTTTTTATTCATTATCGTGGTAAGGAATGGGCAGTATGCAAAAGTGGTGAGTTGGAATCCTATCAGCCGGATCACTCTTATTTGAGCTTTTCAGATTCTGATATCAAAAAAATAATAGATTATTTATGTGATTTTTCTGTTTACTCTTATGAGGATGAAATTAAGAAGGGCTATCTAACTGTACCAGGCGGTCATAGAATCGGACTATGCGGAGGTGCATCTATGGAGGGTGGACAAATCAAAACATTACGCTACATCACGTATTTGAATATCAGAATTGCGCACGAAGTAAAAGGTGTAGCCGATCCGGTTATGAGGTACCTGTTTGGAAGTCGTCATGTTCATAATACCTTGATTATTTCGCCACCGGGATTAGGAAAAACTACTTTGCTACGCGACATCATCAGACAGGCTTCTGATGGAACTCATGCAAACAAAGGCTATAAGGTTGCACTGGTTGATGAACGTTCAGAAATAGCAGGCTGCTATCATGCTATACCGCAAAATGACGTTGGAATAAGAACGGATGTATTAGACGGAAGCCTAAAAGCAGAAGGGATGCTTATGCTGTTACGCTCTATGTCGCCTCAGATCATAGCAGTAGATGAAATCGGAGGTACAAACGATGTACATGCATTGGAAGAAATGATTAGAAGTGGATGTTCTATGATCGCGACTGTACATGCAGACAGTATGGAAGATCTTTTGAAAAAAGAAATCTTTCATAGTATGATGCAGAAACATTTTTTTACCAGATTTATATTAATCACCGGAAAATGCCGCATGGAGAGACAATATCAGGTTTATGATGAAGAATTAAGGGAGTTGTATCATACTCCATTCAGACTGGTGACTGATCAATGCTCATAAAGTTTGTTGGTGTTATCTTAATCTTCGTAGGAACGATCGGCATGACAGAACACTATTGTGGCGATCGGAAGCGAAGGATCGAGTGGATGAAAAAACTTTGTCATATGTTTCAGGTGATCATCAGTGAAATTACATACAAAAAAGCAGATATGCCGGATTCCTTTCTCTTTGCAGCAGATCGAACGGATGCAGAGCTTTCTGAGTTTTTATTAAGTGTTTGTGAAGAATGGAAGAAAAAGAATGGAACGACATTACATGAAATCTGGGCACAAAAAGTAGAAGAATGCTTTACAAAAACTTATATCAAAAAGACGGATCTGGAACAGCTGACTCATTTAGGTGAGCAGATTGGTTATCAGGATCGGGAAATGCAGATTAGTATTTTAAGGCTTTACACAGAAGAACTGTTTAGGTCGATTGAAGAGTCGGTTAAAACATATACTGAAGTAAAAAGAATAAGCAGAGTAGCAGGTGTTTTTGCTGGAGCTGTGATTGTTGTTTTACTTATTTGAGGAGGAAATGAATGAGCGTTACTTTGATTTTTAAAATAGCAGCGGTCGGAATCCTGGTATCCTTATTTAGTCAGGTGCTTAAGCAAAGCGGAAGAGAAGAACATGCATTTCTTGCAGGTATGGCAGGATTAATTCTTGTACTTTCATGGATTGTTCCCTATATATTTGATTTGTTTAAAATGATCGAACAGATGCTTAACTGGCAGTAAGGAGTTTTATGGAATTATTTATGATTTGCACCATTTCTATTCTTGGCACTGTTCTTGCGCTTCATTTAAAGACACAACGACCTGAGTACAGCGCTTATATTGCCATCATTACAGCACTGATTATACTAGTGGCAGTGATCAGCAGATTAAGTGAGGTTTATAAAAGCTTTTCTGCATTTCAACTGAAGATTTTAAATCGATCGACCATATCGATCCTAATTAAGATTATCTCTCTCACTTATCTTGCAGATTTTGCATCAAATGTGTGTAAAGATGCCGGATATTCAGGAATATCTGGTCAAATTGATGTGTTTGGAAAGCTTACTGTACTAGTCTTAAGTCTGCCAATCCTTGAGGAGGTG
>JAAYYM010000468.1 GCA_012515365.1 Clostridia bacterium | reverse complement strand
TTTTTGGTTGATGCGTGTACGATCATTCTTCGCATGTTATAGCTTTCCAGGATGCCGTACATTTTGTTCCGTTCTTCCTCATCGAACACGTTCTTGGCTATATAAAGAACATAGGGAATCAGTGTAGAAGTCTTCAATCCGAAAATGACTACATTTAATCGTTCAATACCAAATGTCTTTGGTGTGTTCATTCCACATAAATCAGGACGGAATGTTTGCATAAAGCAAAGGGCATAGTCTTTCATCTGCCCCAACACAACATTCTTATCTCCACTGCAATAATTATTGATGAAATGCTGGTATGACAAGGCCAGATTATCAACCCTTGCATACATAAGCTTATCCTCATTAGAAATACTATATCGCTTGTCCTGGACGAAGAGCTGGAAATACGCGTCGAAGAAAATATCAATCAGCGCCCTCTTTATACGGCCAGTTTCGATTTCAGTATCCCAATATACCTTTGATTCCTCATCTTTTTCAAAAACAGAGGCCCATTTGCTCTCATATTCGCCAACAGTTTCTCTGCTAAAGAAATAGTTTTTCAGCAATTCTGATGTTGTTAGATTCACCCCTAAGGAGTTAATGGTATCAAAGATTTGTTGTTCGTCTTCATTTGCATCCAAATCGATACGAACAAATTGAGTGTTCATAATGATGGCCATAATGTCCAGTTTTGTCGCATCCATGTTTTTTACAAAGAAATTGTATGCTTCAATTACTCTGGACCCAGGAGTCGGATTTGGAATCTCTTCAGCGACGGTAGTTGCCATTACTTTTTCAAATGCATCCACGTCATTTCTACCGTGACGAAGTGCAACCATCTGGCCCATGATGCGAAACTGATAATCAAACATCACCGTTTGGCCAAGCTTCATGCAGAGAACTTTTAAAAAAATCAGAAAGGTTGTAAGACGCTGCTGGCCGTCTACTATAGTTCTGCATGAAGAAAACTGTTCTCCTGGTTGCGGCGATCTCCCTGCTTTGAGAATAATGGAGCCTAAGAAATGAGGTCTTCTCGTTTTGACAACAAACTCCATGTCTTCAAGTAAACGTGCCCAAAGATCTTCCTTCCAGACATAAGATCTTTGAAAAAAAGGAACCTCGACAAGGGTCGAATTATTGAATATATCCGTTATTAAAGCTTTATGTGCATCCATTAATCTGATTCCTTTCTATCAGGCCAACGCCTCGCCTAGTAGTTTGTAGAGCATCTCGGCTTCTTCTCTTGAAAGTGTAATTCCTTTCCCCATCTTCTCATGATCTGGCGACCAATCACGGATATCAAATTTCGGGTCAGCTCCATTCCATGAAATAAAGTTAAATTCACGAGTCCATCCGCTTTTTGATTCCGATAAAATCCCGAGTTCCTGTGTAATCTCATATTTGAATTCTGCCATGGTTTTACTCCTTGTTATCTCTATCTATTAACATTTCTTCTAGGCAATTAATGTCGTCGCTATTTAGACCATATATCTCATAGAATTTCCGGTCTATCTCTTTCTCCAATTCTTGAGTGTCATTATCGGGATTTACCTTCTTTATCTCCAGTATTTTCTTGACTATTTCGCTGAAGAATGTCT
>JAAYYM010000467.1 GCA_012515365.1 Clostridia bacterium | reverse complement strand
TTTGCCTTATTGATACCCATGAATACAAATCCACATAAAATAACGATTGCTGAAATTGCAATAAAGATTCTTCTCTTTGAAAGGAATGCGATTGTATTACGTGCTTTAATTGTTCCATAAAGTTTTTCACTCTGTAATCCAAGTGCAAATAATGCATTTAAGATCAGCTTAGATACAAACACTGCTGTAAACATTGAAAGAATGATACCAAGTGCAAGTGTCTGTGCGAATCCCTTGATTGCTCCCGTTCCCATAAAACCAAGAACAAGTGCTGCAATCAGTGTTGTAACATTTCCATCGATAATCGCTGATAAAGCTTTCTGATAACCAATCTTAATCGCAGAGCGAACCGTCTTTCCTGTCGCGATTTCTTCTTTGATTCTTGCGAAGATAATAACATTCGCATCAACTGCCATACCAATCGAAAGAATGATACCTGCTACACCTGGCAGTGTTAATGTGATATCAAACCACTCAAGAGACAGCATCATCAATGTTACATAAATGAACAACGCAAGTGCGGAAGCAAGTCCCGGAACAAGATACGTAACAAGCATGAATAAAATCACGATAATAAAACCAATGATACCTGCCTTGATACTTGTTTTGATTGCTTCTGAGCCAAGCTGTGCACCGACTACGTTAGAACGTAATTCTGTAAGTGTCAGTTTAAGACCACCGATACGGATCGTAGATGCAAGACTTTCTGCCTGTTCAAAGCTTGAAATCTTTGTAATAAATGCCTGTCCGCCTGTAATGGCAGATTCAACGGTAGGGGCACTGATGATTTCTCCATCATACACAATAAAAATTACTTCGTGTGTAATAGCAGCAATCGTAGTTGCATCAGCAAATTTCTTTGCTCCATCAGGTGTCATGGTCAGCTCTACCACATACTGGCTGTTGCCCATATCATCCTGTGAGCTTCCTGCCTGAGCAGCTTTGACATCTGTTCCTGTTAATACGATGGAACCATCTGCCTCAAGTTCTTCTAAAGATTTTGAAAGTACATAACCTGTTTCACCGAATGTATAGTTTACTTCTCCGGCATTATTTTTTTCGCTGATAAAATACAAGGAACCCGGCTTACCCAATTCTTCCAATATTGCATTTGCATCAGATACACCTGGAATCTCAATATTGATTCTGTCTGTTCCTTCCTGATAAACCTGAGCTTCTGTGCTGTATCCCTCTACACGCTTTTGCAGCTTGTAGATCGTATCACTCATATCTGAGGCTGACGGATTCTCTCCCTCTACCTGATATGTAATACTCACACCACCGGCAAGATCCAGACCGAGCTTAATCTGATCAGCTGCACCTGCTTTTTCACTACCCACACCATAGATTACCATATACCCGAAACCAAGTATAATTAAAATAGCTGCAATCAGTGTGATGACTCCTTGACTCTTCTTCATTTCACGTTTCTCCCTTTCTTTATCGTACTTCTTAGTACATTTCGGTTTGTACATTAAGGAAACTACAAACCTATAATAAGCAGTAGCGCAAGCTATCGCTACTGCCTAAAGTCATAATACCTTGTATAGTATATCACAGCTATTGTGTAAATTAAAGTAGTTTTTTATGCAAGCATTCCTCCGAATGTCCCCCCGCAAATACAAATGACAGAGGTCGTAAATAAGCGGTCTGTTTCAGCGGGCATTCCATGATTTAGTGCAAGCGATACAATCATCAGGAGAAGAAAATAACATCCCCCAAAGATCAGTCCCCATAGAAATTTTTTGTTCTTTTTCTTTCTTCCTATGTAAAATCCACCAATAAAAGTCGTCAGCGAATAAATGACAATAATTCCAATACTGATGATCTCTTCTGTCAGATCAAACTGATATAATAGAAATGCCAGTATAAGCAACAATATCCCTGTAATCAGATAAGAAACCAACAATGCCTTCAGCAAAAATGCTGCTTTCCCATTTGTCCACGCCAGTTTACCCATATCACAACCTCCTTTGTTGTTAATTATATGCACCACAAAGGAAGTTATATGTGTATTTATCCACCTATTGATAATTTATTCTGACTTTCAAGCATCTGTAAAAATGTTTTGACGATCATCGGATCAAACTGCGTGCCTGCACATTGGATCAGTTTTTCTTTTGCCTGCTTTACAGTGATAGCTGTATGATACGGACGGTCATGCGTCATAACATCAAAGGAATCAACCACTGTAATGATTCTGGAGTTAAGAGGGATCTCTTCTTCCCTAAGACCGCTTGGATATCCTGTTCCATCCCATTTTTCATGATGATGCAGGATCGCATCGGCAATCCCTTCAAGCTCAGGTGAAATTTTAGCAAGTTCATACCCTTTGATCGTATGATTCTTCATAATCTCCCATTCTTCATCATCCAGCTTCTGCGCCTTTTGCAAAATATTGTCCGGAATCGAAAGTTTTCCAATATCATGGAGCACGGAAACAAGCGAAAGTTCACCAAGCTCGCGATCATCAAGTCCCAGTCGTTTTCCAAGCTCGATTGCCATTGTACTTGTCCGCTCTGCATGCTGCTCCGTTTCAAAGTCACTTTCCCGTAATGAGCTTTTTAGTGAATTCAGAATGGAACTGCGCACACTGTCCTGATTCAGCATCTTCTTCTGATACATCGTATTTCGTGCGGAGGTCAGGCATTCTTCTATCGAATCAGTCGCTATCATTTTTACTGCAACACCAAATTCTGCACTGATATAGAAACCTGCATCCTTATTAGAATGAATCCATCGACTGATCTTATTCATTCTGGAAACTGCTTCTTTTTCAAATGTATTTTTCATGATGACCATCGTTTCATCTCCATACATTCGAATCGCAATATCGCCTTCATGAAGTCCACGTTTGATACACTTTGCGACAACCTTTACTGCCTGATTGGCACGTTCATTTCCATAGAAATCATTCATCATCTTAAGTCCGTTAATATTCCACAGCGCAATTGCCAGCGGCATATTTTCGTCTTTTTCAAACTCTTTCATCTGCTGATTATAGTAACTAGTGTTATATAATCCGGTCAGCTGTTCATGAATCGCTGAATATTCCAGATTTTCCATCAATTCATGCTCCTGCGTGATATCATTAAATACCAGAAGACTTCCTAAGTATTGATCATGCTGATTTCTTAAATCCTTATATTGAATCTGATACCAT
>JAAYYM010000466.1 GCA_012515365.1 Clostridia bacterium | reverse complement strand
TGATGGAGTTTTTGCTGGCATTGTTCATAATCGTATATTTGATGCGACATCATGTACAGGCATCAGAGGCAGGTGAAGTTTATATTGGAATCACAAATGAAAAGGGTGAGTCTCTTTTTTGTGAAAATGGAGGTACAATCTGCTATAATCGTATGATTTTCTTTCATCAGATCAGGGAATCGCCTGTGCCGATTGAATATTATGTGATGGAGGAAGAATGCGCGCCAAAGGAACACGAGCCAATAGAATGGGAGCTGCTGACTTCACAAGGCGTCATTCTACCTTTACAGACAGATGAGGAAACGATTGCAGTAAGAAGCTATCATATTATGTTTCGGTTTCAGACATTAGAAAAACTGTTGGAAAGTGAGGACATTGAACGTGGTTTCCTTGAAAACAATTTAGTGGAAAATAAGGAAAAATCATTTCAACCAATCGTTTATGAATGTCGTGTCATCATTGATCAAAAAGAACCGGAAATCAAGCTTGATTCGACAGCGGAGCTTTTGGTATGGCAAAAGGATATGATTACATGCAAGGCTGTAGTCAGTGAGTGCGAGAGTGCGTTGAAAAGCTTTGATTGCTACATCAATGGAAATGTAATCAAACAAATTAAGTGGGAACAGACCGATGATCAAAAAAGTCAGGTGTTTGAGTTTGAACTCACAGAAGAAACTACAAAAGCAGGTGGAAGTATTCTGATAGAAGCATGTGATCTTGCAGGTAATAAAAGTGTTTATCAGGGAACGTATTATCTGGATCAGACAGCACCGGTACTACTAGTTGATATGCCAGAGGACAAGGTGTATGCAGAAGCAGTCACATTAGTCTGTACAAATGAAGAAATGAATTATGAGGGAAGTTCACTATTGGTCAAAAGGGTTAGAAATGAGTTGATCGAAACACCATTGTCAATGCAGGCAGAAACAGAGGTGATTGATTTTTCTTCAGAACATAACACAACAGAGCTTCACTTTGATCAGGAGGGAAGCTATCTGATTGAGCTTCAGGCGACAGATCCGGCGGGAAATGAGAGCGAGAGTAAAGTCTGCGAATTTTCGATTGATTTAACAAAACCACAGATCACCATCAATGGTATTACAGAAGACTGTTTTGTAAATCGAGAAGTAGATTTTGAGGTAGTGATATCGGATTTGCATACACAGGTAGAGATCGCGTGCTATATCGAAGAGGGACTCAAACAGGGAGTGTGCATGAATGATTCATGGTATCTGGAACAAGGAGAAGGGAAAAGAGCATATCACTTGTCAGATGACGGAATTTATATGATCAGGGTGAAGGCAGTAGATCAGGCAGGTAATCAGACTGTTGCAGAAATACATATGGGAATTGACCAGAGTGCACCGGTAACTGCTATTGCAGGCGTCGAAAATGAACTGGTCACAAACCGGGCACAGTCAGTGATCTGTTATGTAGAAGAGCAGTTTTATCAAAGCGGAATTGTACGGATGAGATCAGAGCATAAAGGATTTCATGAAAGTGAACTGACGTTGTCAGAGTATCCGTTTATTACGAGTGGAACTTTATCATCATCAGAAGTTCATTTTGCAGAAGAGGGACG
>JAAYYM010000465.1 GCA_012515365.1 Clostridia bacterium | reverse complement strand
TTAGCAGACGATATGCTGACTGGTATAGAGGAACCGGTCTTTGTAGCTCCGGGATGTGAATACAGTGACGGAAGTGGATTTGAGGGTCATGAATTTTTCGAGGCACCTTCGATTAGAAAGGTAGATCAGACCTATTACCTGATTTATTCGTCAATCGTGATGCATGAGCTTTGTTATGCGATCAGTGATTCGCCTACAAAGAAATTTACATATGGCGGTGTCGTTATCAGTAATTGTGATCTACACATTGATTCTTATAAACCTGCAGAACAGCCTATGTTATATGGAGCTAATAATCACGGAAGCATCGAAAAGATTAAGGGAGAATGGTATATTTTTTATCACCGCCATACGAATGGAACGTGGTTTAGCCGTCAGGGATGTGCAGAAAAGATATCGATCACAAAAGATCATGAAATCAAACAGGTAGAAATGACGTCCTGCGGACTAAATGGGGGGGCACTTAAGGGAACAGGATATTATCCGGCTTATATTGCCTGCAATCTGTTTAATGAAGTTCCTGCAGTTTATGTAGGAAACGATCCGGATCCGGTATATGGCGAAGGGCATTTTCCTAAGATTATGCAGGATGGATGTGACGGAACTAAGGTGGATGGATATGTCGGAAATATGAGAAATCATGCAACAGCAGGTTACAAGTATTTTTCATTTTCAGGTATTCGCAAAATGAAACTAAAGACCAGAGGTTATGCAAAAGGAGAGTTTGAAGTGCGAACCTCATGGGATGGAGAAGTAGTCGGAAAAATACCGGTGGATTTCTCGAATTTCTGGGCTGAAAGTGAGGCACAGGTACAGATTCCGGATGGAATATCAGCACTATATCTTACTTTTAACGGAAGCGGAAATGTTAGTTTATCAGGATTTGAATTTTTAAAGTAGTAAACACCGTGCGATATTTTGCAAACGGAATATATGGATAAGCGAGGATAAGTATGAAGGCAAAAATTAATTTACGCAAGGATAAGACAATTGGTCAGATAGACCGAAGAATTTATGGCTCCTTTATTGAACATCTGGGAAGAGCAGTTTATGGCGGTATTTATGAGCCGACTCATGAAACGGCAGATGATATGGGATTTCGTAAAGATGTCATAGACACGATCAAAAAGATGCAGGTACCAATCGTAAGATATCCGGGTGGTAACTTTGTGTCGGGATATCATTGGGAAGACGGTACCGGAAAGCGTTCAGAACGTCCGAAGAAAATGGAACTTTCATGGTCTTCCATCGAAACAAATGAAATCGGTATTGATGAATTTCAGGAATGGGCGAAGCGAGTTGATACAGAAGTTATGATGGCAGTTAATCTGGGAACAAGAGGCCCGGAGGACGCCAGAAATCTGGTGGAATACTGTAACTGTGAAACAGATACGTATTATGCCAATATGAGAAGGAAAAATGGATTTGATAAGCCATTTGGAATTAAAACCTGGTGTTTGGGAAATGAAATGGATGGTCCATGGCAGATTGGGGCCAAAACACCTGCAGAGTATGGAAGAATTGCATGTGAATCAGCAAAACTGATGAAATGGACCGATCCTGATATCGAGCTGGTAGCATGTGGAAGCTCAGGTCCTTTAATGTCTACCTTTGGTGAATGGGAGAGGGTAGTTTTAAGAGAAGCATATGATTATATCGATTATGTATCTTTGCATAATTACTACAAGAATCTGGATGATGATGCAGCTACATTCCTTGGAAGCTCTGTAGATATGGACCGTTTTATTAAATCTGTCATTGAAATCTGTGACGAGATCAAAGAGGAAAAGAAGTCTGACAAAACGATCAACCTGTCATTTGATGAATGGAATGTATGGTTCCATAGTGATGAAGCGGATAAGAAAAAGGAAAAATTGCAGATTGCACCACCGCTGCTTGAGGATATTTATAATCTGGAAGATGCGTTGGTTGTGGGAACATTACTGATTACACTGCTTAAAAATGCTGATCGTGTTAAAATTGGATGTCTGGCTCAGCTTGTTAATGTGATTGCACCGATTATGACGGAAAACAACGGAAAGGTATGGCTTCAGACGATTTTCTATCCATTTTACTATACATCTGCTTATGGCAGAGGTACAGCACTTGACATTGACTGCGAATGTGCATCTTATAGTGTGGAGAAGATGAAGGACATTCCATATGTAGAAAGTATTGCAGTTGTATCAGAAAAAGAAGACCAGTTAGTCCTGTTTGCTGTAAACAGATCACTTGATGAAGTATGTGAGCTGGATCTTTGTATGGATAGTTTTGCCGGATTTAAACTGACAAAACACACTGCATTAGAGGGTGATGATCTTAAGGCTAGCAATTCACCGGAAAATCCGGAGAATGTAGTTCCTGTTGAAAAGGAATTAAACGATCAGATCTCTTTGGCACCACATTCATGGAATATGCTCGTGTTTACGAAATAGTAACGAAATCAGGATAGCCTGACTTTCACGAATCTGACTTTCTAAAATAGCGCTTGCATAATACAGTAAAAGGTGTTAAGATAGTTTATGTTAATAAGATTTACGTTGATAAGAGTGGGCATCAGTCCACTCTTTCAATTTTGTCGGTAAGAAAGAAGGTGTAATCATTGTCTCAAAGAGAGGATTATGAAGCAAAAACTGAAAAACTGATCCTTCCAATTCTGGAAGAAAATCAGTTTGAACTTGTCGATGTGGAATATGTAAAAGAAGGATCAAACTGGTATTTACGTTCCTATATTGATAAACAGGGTGGAATCACCATAGAGGATTGTGAACTTGTGAGCAGAGCATTATCAGAGCTGCTTGATCGTGAAGATTTTATTTCTGATGCATATATTATGGAAGTAAGCTCTCCGGGGCTGATGCGTCCATTGAAAAAGGATAAAGATTTTCAGAGAAATCTGGGCAAAGAAGTAGAACTTAGAACTTATCGACTTGTAAATAAAGAAAAAGAATTTGTAGGAGTCCTTAAATCCTACGATCAGAATACAGTTACGATTCAGTCAGAGGAAGAAGAACTTGTATTTGATAAAGCTGATATCGCACTAATCAGACTCGCGCTTGACTTTTAAAACATAGGAGGGTAATAAAAAAAATGAACAAACAATTAATGGAAGCGTTAGATATTTTGGAAAAAGAGAAAGACATCAGTAAAGAAACTTTATTTGAGGCAATCGAAACATCTCTGATCACGGCATATAAAAATCACTTTGGAAAATCTGATAATGTTAAGGTTTACATTGATCGTGAAACATGTGATTTCAACCTTTTTGCAGAGAAAACAGTAGTAGAAGAAGTAGAAGACAGTGTTATGGAAATCACACTGGATGAGGCAAAAGAAATTGATAAAAATGCAGAAATCGGTTCTATGGTTGCTGTAGAAATCAAGTCAAAAGAATTCGGACGAATCGCAACACAGAATGCTAAAAATGTAATCTTACAGAAAATCCGTGAAGAAGAGAGATCAGTTCTTTTCAACCAGTTCTATGGAAAAGAGAAGGATGTTGTTACAGGTATTGTTCAGAGAAACATCGGCAGAAACTTAAGCTTAAATCTTGGCAAAGTAGATGCATTACTGGCTGAAAACGAGCAGGTTAAATCAGAGGTATTCAAACCTAATGATCGTATCAAGGTATACATTCTGGAAGTAAAAGATTCCACTAAAGGACCAAAAATCATGGTAAGCCGTACGCACCCTGAGCTTGTAAAACGTTTGTTTGAATCAGAGGTGACAGAAGTAAGAGACGGCACAGTTGAGATTAAGAGTATAGCACGAGAAGCAGGAAGCAGAACAAAAATTGCCGTATGGTCAAACAATCCGGATGTAGATCCTGTTGGTGCATGTGTTGGTATGAACGGCGCACGTGTGAATGCAATCGTTGATGAATTACGTGGAGAAAAAATCGATATCATTAATTGGAATGAAAATCCAGGTATCCTGATCGAGAATGCATTATCTCCGGCGAAAGTTGTATTTGTAATTGCTGATGGTGATGAAAAGACAGCGAAAGTTGTTGTTCCTGATTATCAGCTTTCCCTTGCAATCGGAAAAGAAGGACAGAACGCAAGACTTGCAGCCAGACTTACAGGTTTTAAGATTGATATAAAGAGTGAGAGTCAGGCGAAGGACGCACCGGGATTCCGATTAGAGGATTATTATGATGAAGAGGATGAATACGAAGAGGATGCAGAAGCGTATTCAGAAGATGAGACATTAGAAACTGAATCATAAAAAGAGGTGTTTGAATGGCTAAAAAAATCCCATTAAGACAATGCGTCGGCTGTGGTGAAATGAAAAGTAAAAAAGAAATGATAAGGGTCATAAAGACGGCAGAGAATGAAATTATATTAGACCGGACAGGGAAGAAAAACGGTCGCGGTGCTTATTTATGTAATTCGAAGGACTGTCTTTTAACAGCATTGAAGAAAAAGGGACTGGAGCGCTCTTTAAAAACGAGCATTCCTTCAGATGTCATTGAGGACCTGATAAAGGAGTTTGATCATATTGAATCAGAATAAATCATTACAGATGATTGGAATGGCAAAACGTGCAGGTGATGTTGTAAGCGGTGAATTTATGACAGAAAAGTGTGTGAAAAGCGGAAAAGCTAAACTTGTTATTATTGCTACCGATGCTTCAGACAATACAAAGAAAATGTTTCATAATATGTGTGAATTTTATAAGGTGCCAATTTATGAATATGGAACAAAAGCCTTGCTTGGCCATGCAATAGGAAATGAAATGAGAGCTTCAATTGCAATTCGCAATGAGGGATTTGCGAAAAATATCGAGAAACATATTCAGGCATCTTATCATAATACGGAGGTAGTAGAATGGCAAAAATGAGAGTACATGAACTTGCAAAAGAAATAAATGTAACCAGTAAGGACGTAATCGCAGTCTTACAACAACAAGGAACAGAGTGTGTGGCTGCAAGTTCCATATCTGATGATCAGATTGCATTTGTAAAGTCTAAAATCGGTAAAACTGATCATAATACAAATAATAAGAGTGCAGATGCGCCGGTAAAAGCTGAGGAAAAAGCTGAAGCACCGAAGAAGAAAAAGAGTAATATTATCTTTGTCAGCAATCCACATAACAGCCGTGTACCGGGTGGACAGCGTCCGATGAACAATAAAACCGGCGGACAGCGTCCGATGAATAATCAGACTATGGCTCCAAAGCCAGGTATCATTAAGTCATCTGTTCCTACAACAGCAAAGCAGGAAATGGCTGCTGAAAACAATGAACAGTCAGCTTCTGTGAATCAGAATAAACATACAGATACAAGTGCAGCAACACAGTCAAACCATACTGAGGTGACACCAAACAGAACAGGAGTGACATCAAATGAAAATGCACAGACAAAAACAGGGGAAAATGCTCAGACGGGTCAAAACCGTGTACAGAACAATTACAATTCTAATGGGAATCGTGATAGTAGTAATCGCAGTTATGGAAGAAATGATTCTGGTCCAAGATCAGAAGTAAACAGATCTCAGGGAAGCTATAATAATAACAGACCAGCCGGCCA
>JAAYYM010000464.1 GCA_012515365.1 Clostridia bacterium | reverse complement strand
TATTCCTGTTGTATACTCTCATCCTGAGGATATTCTTCCTGTGCATACTCTTCTTGCTGGTATTCCTGTTGTATACTCTCATCCTGAGGATATTCTTCCTGTGCATACTCTTCTTGCTGATATTCCTGCTGTATGCTTTCATCCTGGGGATATTCTTCCTGTGCATACTCCTCTTGCTGATATTCCTGCGGCATGCTTTCTTCCTGAGGATATTCTTCCTGTACATACTCCTCTTGCTGATATTCCTGCTGTATGCTCTCATCCTGAGGATATTCTTCCTGAACATACTCTTGCTGCGCCGACTGCTGTTGTGTTTCAGCACTGATTGACGGCTCCGTATACGCCTGATGCAATAATTCCTGTGTTTTCTCTATAGAAGATGCTCCTTCTGCTGATGCAACATCAGAATAAGGTTCATCCTCTTCGTAATTTTCCATCTCTTCATAAACTTCTGATGGCTGTTTAATTTCCTCAATTTCTTCAACACCTTCATCTTCCGTATTGTCTTCTTCCTTGATCGGCTGCTGCTCTTTCACCTGTCTAAAAGCATCACGAATAGAACCTGCAGCAGGTTTGGTTTTAGATACAGATGGATCACTAGGCAATACAAAATCTGGGATCTTTCCTGTCACTTCAAGTGCTTTTTGTTTATCTTCATCATCAAATGCTTTTTTAATTTCAGATCTTAAAGCACCTGTCGATGTTGGTTTGTCATTTAGCACAGGAAGTACGCCATCCAATTGTGATAATATATCATTTGTCTGGTCTAGCGAAGATTTCTTTTCTTTACTTTGTACAAACTGTTCCAGCTGGTGTTTCTGCTCTGGCTGTTCGGACTGATAACCTTGCTCTGTTTGATAGTTCTGCTCCGGCTGAACATTCTGCCCTGGCTGAACGTTCTGTTCCAGCTGATCATTCTGCTCGGATGGATAGCCTTGTTCGGACTGATAACTCTGCTCTGACTGATAGCCTTGCTCCGGCTGATAATTTTGTTCTGGCTGATAGTTTTGCTCCGGCTGATAATTCTGTTCTGATGGATAGCCTTGTTCTGGCTGATAACTCTGTTCGGACTGATAGCCCTGCTCCGGCTGATAATTTTGTTCTGGCTGATAGTTTTGCTCAGACTGATAATTCTGTTCTGATGGATAAATCTGGCCGGTAGAATAATTCTGTGTATCCTGATAGTTCTGATTTACCTGATAACCTTGCTGGTTTTGATAATATGCACCATCTGTATAGTTCTGATTCGTCTGATAATACTGATCTGTCTGATAATACTGATCATTCTGATACTCTTGACCTGTTGGATACATTTGTCCCGTCTGATAAGCAGCGTTATACTGCTGATCTGTCGGATACATCTGACCCGTTACATACTGATTTTGATTATATGGATCATTTTGATAGTATTGGGCATTATACGCTGATGGATCTGTATATTGTTGATTATATTGCTGATTATCCTGATATACCGGATTAGTCTGATACATCTGATCAGTCTGATACTGATAATTTGGATTCTGATACTGCAAAGAAGCACCATTGTTCTCCGTTGTCAGTAATTCCTGCATGCTTTTTGCAAGCTCTTCCTGAAGATTCATCGTGCTGTACTTACTCATATTCATCGGTTTAACTTCTATATCATCACTATCAAATTGGTCCGAATATTGTGTGTTATTTTGAAGAAGTAAACGCTCTTCATATTTTCGCTGTTGTTCCGGTGTTAACGGCTCATGCAGTTTTTTTAACTCCAAGGCCTTGATCACATATTTACCTTCTCCAAACCATAAAACCAGATCATCACATTCCTCAACACATTTTGTCGCCAAACCGATTCTGTGGTATAAATATGCTAATTCATATGACCATCTTTCACTAGGTTCCTGCTGTTTCATTTCTTCCAGCACTTCAATACGTTCCTCTAGTGGAACGTCCTGTGCTTCATATAATTTATATCGTAATACATAAATTCCTATATCTCTTGGTGCAACCTGTGCATATTCTTTCAGATATTCAATTGCCTGAACGAAATCTTCCATTTTGATTGCTAATTCACATAATGCATAAACAATCATTCTTCCGCCCGGATAACGTTCATAAGCCAGGAGTAAAATATCCCGGCTCTCTTCATATCTTCTGTTTATTTTATATACTTCACTTACCGTACATAGCATTGAAACACTTTTAACTCTACGCCAGTCAATCGTATCGGCTATATTCATTGCCTCAACATATTCCTGCTTTTGTAGTAAAGTCCTGATTTGTTCGGCACGAATCCGATATTCATACTTGTCCAACTGTATTTCACCTCTGTTATTTGCACGAGACATAAGAATTGAATTTACAATATGTGCACAATTTAAGCTAAGTTTACCATAGGTCTTGTGCATTGTCAAAAATATTCATGGTATTTTCGCTTAATTTCTACAGCTTTTTATCACAAAAAAAATAGCAGAATTGCTATTTTTTTTCATCAAGCATACACTGATCCGTATGTTTGATATTACAGTCCTGCACTCTGCCCGGTGAACACTCTACGACACCCTTTAAAAAACAGAATACAGGCTCCTTTTCTTTCTCTTCAAGCATACATTTGTTGACACGTTTCACATTACAATCTTGTATTCTTCCTGATTCACAGTCTACCATTCCTCTTAAGAAACAAAATGTATTTTCTCCCATGTATCAACCCTCTTTTCGTATGTCTTACATATTTATTATAATACGAACAGGTAGAAATTGAAAGATTTAATTAGCCAGCTGATTACTCAACATTGCAAATTGTTCTAATGTCAGCGCTTCTCCTCTAATCGTTTCTGACCAGCCAAGATTTCTCACTACATCCAATACTTTTTCCTTTGAAAGATTTAAGCTTGGTGCATTGTTGATGCTGTTAAGCAGCGTTTTCCTTCTTTGATTAAATGAAGCCCTGATCAGCTGAAACATAAAGGCTTCATTTTCAACTTTAATTGGTGGTTTCTCATATTTGATTAATTGAATAACAGAAGAGCCTACATTAGGTTTTGGTATAAAACATGCGGGAGGGACATTTGCAACAATAACCGGTTTTGCGTAATATTGAACAGCAAGAGAAAGTGCTCCATAATCTTTTGTACCAGGACCTACCTGCATTCTTTTTGCTACCTCTGTCTGCACCATAACAGTAATGCTGCAGATCGGTATGTGATTTTCAAATAAGCCCATAATAATCGGCGTGGTAATATAATATGGCAGGTTTGCAACTATTTTTATTGCCCTTCCATCATTTCTCTCCGCTACCAGTTTCATAATATCAAACTTCAAAATATCCTCGTTAAAAATGTGGACATTCTCATATTCATCCAATGTTTCCTGCAAGATCGGAATCAATGCTCTATCAATTTCCACTACAGCAACTTCACGCGCTCGTTCGCATAAATATTGCGTCATTGTCCCGATTCCAGGTCCGATTTCTAATACAAAATCGTCTTTCGTGATTTCTGCTGCATCTACGATTTTCTCAAGTATATTTGTATCAATCAAAAAATTCTGCCCATATTTCTTTTGAAATGCAAAATGATATTTTTGAATTATATTAGCTGTAACTTTTGGATTTCCTAATGTTGGCATGCATGTCTCCTGTTAAATATGTTCTAATCGATATAGTTTTTTTGTATTCTCAAAGGTAATTTGTTCTACTTCCTCGGCAGAAAGCTGTTTTAATTCCGCAATTTCTTTTATCACATAAGGAATATTGAATGAAGAATTTCTCTTTCCGCGATATGGCACAGGCGCCAGATAAGGACTGTCTGTTTCAAGTACGATTTGTTCAATCGGTATTTCATTTACTACCTCTTTTAAATTTTTTGCATTCGAAAACGTAAGAACTCCACCTATTCCAATGTAGTAACCCTTTTTCACATATTCAAGTGCCATTTCCTTACTATATGAAAAACAATGAATTACTCCGCCTAATTCTTCTGCATGATTTTGATCAAGTATATCCTTTGTATCTTTTGCAGCATCACGACTATGGATAATAATAGGCAGTTTTACTTCACGGGCAAGCTTTAACTGCTCTTCAAACCAGTATTTCTGAATACTGCGATCCGGTTCATCCCAATAATAATCTAATCCAATTTCCCCGACTGCTACGATTTTCTCATTTTTGCACAATTCCTTCATCCATTCAAGCTTTTCCTTTGTCAGCTCTGCTGTTTCACTAGGATGTACTCCGATGGATCCATATATATACTCATACTGCTGTGTCAGCTTTATCGTTTTCTCGCACGTATTTAGACTTGAACTACAGTTTAATATATATTGTATTCCTCCTTCTTTCATTTTGCCAAGTAATTCTTCTCTATCATCATTATATTTATCATCATCATAATGTGCATGACTCTCAAAAATCATAATTTTCCTCCCAAAACAAAAAATTTGTTTTTATTTAATAAAACACTTGCATTTTAAAAATGTATATAATATAATACTTCTTGCGTTGTAGTATTCGCGCGATTAGCTCAGTTGGTAGAGCACCTGACTCTTAATCAGGGTGTCCAGGGTTCGAACCCCTGATCGCGCACTTAAAGTCGTTAGCTTAGCATTTATGCAGGTTGGCGATTTTTTATTTTGTAAAATTACATATTAATTTAGTCTCAAAAACCGAAAAAAGGTTCTAGCATATTCTGTATACTTTATCCATATGAGAAAGACACTCCGAACTTGCAATTATTTCATTCGCCATATGCAAGTATCTTCTTGTAGTATCAATATCCTCATGTCCCATAATCGTCATTAATCTATATATATCTATACATCCATTTTTCTGATACATATCTAAACAATAATTTGTAGCAAAATTGTGTCTTAGCTTGTGCGAAGATATTCTAAATGGTAATTTCTGATTTAATTTTGCAACCATAAGCTTTATAGAATTATTAGTCATATATTTACCAATTTTTGAAACAAAAGCATACTCACTCTTATAAGGACATTTATTTCGATACTCTGTATACAATTGAATTGATAGCTTTCCAAGTGGAACAATACGCTCTTTCGTGCCCTTTCCAAGTACAGTCATTCTTCCTCTTTCCATACATATATTAGCATCTTTTAAAGAACTTATTTCTCCTTGTCTTAATCCGCTATCTAGCATAAATGATAATATTGCCTTGTTCCTTAGAACAATCCATTCATCATATGCCCCAACCACATCAAATATCATCATAATCTCTTTGTCTGAATATATCAATATATTCTTTTTATACGCCTTAGGTATATTTATTAATTTATATGTAAACTGTACTTCATAATTCTGTTCACATACCCAACGAATAAATATTTTAAAATGACGCAGATATGTTGATAAAGTAGCTCTTGAAATATCTCTATCTATTTGATATTCTTCATAGTCCTCAATATCTTCTTGTGTCAAATCCTCAATATTTTTATCTTTACCAATATATTTTATAAACAAGCCAATAAACTCTTCGTAATCCTTTATTGTCCTTTTTGCTAGACCTTTTAATTTTCTTGATTTAATAAATTTTTCAAATACAATTTGTATTTTCATTATTACACCTCATTAAATGGTATTATCATTTGGTCTGTAATTGTTTCAAATTCATTTCCTAACGCTCTATTTTTCAAATCATCTAATCCTTTATATTCTTTAGCCAAAATTTCATAACTTTTATACTCTCCCTTATCATTTTTCCAATGATAAATAATCGAATATAATCGTCTACGTAGCTGTTCATATGTATCTAGGTCTTTATTTTCCTCTACCATACGCGTATACACCCTTTCTGGTGGTAAAACACTAGTGATATGAACCTCATTCCATAATGCTAATTTATTTGAATATCTAGCATAGATTTGTGTTTTATATCCTTGTAACATAGCTAGCAATTTCGAATACTTAATTTGTCCTCTAAACTCATCTAAAAATAAAAGTTCTTGCCCATTGTATTTATCAAATGCACCTGTATCATAATCAGTTACAAAATAAATAAAATCCTCGCCTTTTTCTTTAACTATTATATTTGCATAGTAACTTTTCCCTGTTCCGCTACTACCAACATGCCATACACACTTAACATCACGTAAAAACGGAGTTTCATCATTTCTTTTTTGATAATATGCATCATTGATTAATTTCTCATATTTTCGAAAAGCAAGTTGTTGTTTCATTACCCAAGTTGGTGTCTTGCCCTCATTAATATAATCCTCGATAATATTCAAATCTTTTCGTTGTCCTTGTACACCCCTAATCTGCCCATACTTTGCAATATAAATAACTTTTTCACCTTTTTCAGTGAATTTTCCATTTTTATTTATATAATCTTCTGCCTGTTCTTTATTACCTTTTGTTGGCTCTATATGTGCTCTAGGATAGGCTTTCTTTATTGCTGAAAATCTAGCTTTATTACTATCCTCTAAAACCATATGTAAATGTATTAGTCCATCGGCTGATATGCAATATGCTACTGCACCTGTCCTAGTAGGTTGATTCTCTACCCATTCTGATAATACCTGTTCAGCAATATTTTGTGCTTCTCCTGTATAAGTTTCTTGCGGATTATTTAGAACACAAAACCAACTTCTATATGCTTCATTACCATTCATATATTTCACACCCTTTAACTTAAAAATATTTGTCCCTTATACTTGTCCCCATACACTTGGGACATTGAAAGTCGCTATTTTAAATGAAAAAACTGAATTTGTCCCTTGTCCCATAAGTGGGGGGTAATACTAACCCCCACTTTAAAAACAAAAAGCATTGTCAAAACACGAACAATATTTGTTTCCAACTGTAATGTATTTCCGCGCGTCCACGTCATACATCCATGTATGACTAGATATTAGCTAGTCAAAACACAAAATATTTGTTAGATTGTCAGCCAGCAAATTATAATTCCAACCGACTGCATTTTTACTGCAAATTAAATTCTCATCCTACATATAAGGGTTATCTTAACGTGCCGTATTTTACTGCACGTTTTTTTCTGTTCTCCTTGAC
>JAAYYM010000463.1 GCA_012515365.1 Clostridia bacterium | reverse complement strand
CTCGCAAACGAGGATTATGATAACCGCTGTCTGATCCTTACGTATAACAATGCTTTGGTTAGTGACATCAAGCGTCTGATCGACTATACCCCTATGCCATCAAAGGTTGATGGACGTACTGTATCTATCAAAACCATTCACTCGTTCTTCATTACATTGATGAAAGAAGTTGGTGTTGATGTCAAGACTCTGAATCCTTTGAAAAAAACATTTGATATCGAGTATAATCAGGCATTGAGGCAATTATACGAGTTTGTAGTTGAAACATGCCAGAAAGAGGATGTCGAAGCATTAAAGAATATGGCAGAAAACTCAATCGACTGGGATTATATCTTGATAGACGAGGCTCAAGATTTCTCCGATATAGAGAAAAAGATTCTGTTCAAAGTATATGGTGCAAATCGATTGGTTGTAGCTGATGGTGTTGACCAGTTTATGAGAGTCGGTAATCGTCAGATATGGGAAAGAGGAGTAGAAAAGTCACTCGTAAGAAAACCCAAAACAATGGAACTTGAACGTAGGCAAAAAGCAAATCTCGTTTCATTCGTGAATGCATTTGCGCGTTTGGCCAATCTTGATTGGAAAGTAAAACCTAATGATGAACTTCCTGGCGGAGAGATAAAGATTTTTTCTAACTTCAAGAAAAAGACATTCAAGGAGCTCAAGGCTAACTGTGAGAAAAATAAGTGTGAGAATTATGATATTCTCATTCTGGAACCACCAACTCAGGTTATAAGAGACAACAAAGGCAAACGATTTGCAAAAGCAGAGGCTTACAATAAGGCAGGTATTCCTGTATATGACGGCATAAACGATAACAATCGTACTGTTTATCCAACCAAAGATGAATGTCGTGTATATCAATATGACTCTTGCCGTGGACTTGAAGGTTGGTGTGTTGTATGTGCAGATTTTGACGAATTGATACAGTATAAGTTAGATACATACAAGGCTAATGAAGATGAATTATGCTTTGATCCAGAAGTGGCAAAGAAAAGAAGCGTGCTCTTATGGGCGCTTATGCCATTAACTCGACCAATAGACACACTGGTAATAACATTGAATAATGCAAACTCGGAGATTGGTAAGATGCTAAAGCAACTTGCAGACATCTATCCCGATTTCATTGAATGGAACATAGATTAATAATGGACAGATTTTTTTACAACAATTATTATAAATATTTTCTCTGGAATAATGGTTTGCTCGAGCATTTCTTCAAGAATGGCAAAGGCGAGATCCTTCTCCACATAGACAGACATCTTTTGGAAGAAATTGGCAAAACAAAAGGTATTGAGACAGATGACTACAAAGAAGATTTCATTTCCTGTGTAGAGCATTTTTGTGCTCATTATAATAGGTATGTTTGTGTGAAACGTGATCCCAATGGAGATAATGTTTGTGGTTATTCTGACTGCAAATATTATTCAAGTATATTCTGTTTGAAGAATAACAGACGTTCAGATGTGTTGGCTGTAGCAAATCATATCTATTCAAAAGACATTAAGTACTTTGACAGATATGAAGCTATTGATGGCAGTATCAAAATCCGCGTATCAGAAGAAAAGAAAGCATTGATGCATGCTATGCCATTCTTCGCTATTGTTATCTATGTGATCCTGAAATTTGATAATGGAGAGACACAAGAGTGGGCAAATGTGGGAGACACTATTTCAGCAAGTTCAAGGACTTTCATACCGGAATTGTGGGAACTTATCAACCAATATAACAATAGGTTTGATAAAGATGCCAGTGTATATGATCGTTCAAATTCAGAGTATGGTGATTATGCTGGAAGAATCTTGTACCATCTTCCATTATCGGCTTCCACGCGAAATAAGATTCAAGATGCAATATACAAATCCAGTGTATGGAAACTGATTGATTCAAAGACTTTCCTTGAGATCATAGGAATTATAATGAATTCACTCAAGGATGTAAAAGCCAACGAAGAGCTCAGAGACATTCTGCTTAAGTGCTATTCTGCAAACGACTATAAGGGAATATCTGCCCGAAAGGTACAATCTGTGATTGACGACTTTGATATTGATGTTTACGAAAGTAAGATAGCCGAACGTAAACAATCTGCTGATTACAGCCAGACAATAGTTAGCGGAGAGTTTGCTTTAGGCGTTTTTTTTCCTAATGATGACGAAGGTACAGAAAACTCTATTGTCCTACTTACAACCGTACAACAAAGCGTCAACGAGAAAGGATATGAAATAAAAGAAGGAAAGTCTGGAACTTTGGCTGGATATAATACATCATTTGTTAAGATAGACAAGCAAGCCAATATTGAACTGAAAGATTATGTCTTAAAGACTAACAAATACAGCATTCTCCCTTTGCGTACTGATGATGTTATCTTCTTCTACGAATACGATGATAGCCTCTTCATTCAAACGAGAGAGATAAAGCCATCAAAATCCTATATAATTGCTGTGCGTAAAGGCATAGAACCAGATTTTGAGAAATGGTGTGTTGGCAACAATAATACAGTGGAGCGATGGCCTAATGAAGACACTCGTGAACTGTTTGGTAATGACTGGACGATCTATTATACCGAAAATAGATTGAATGGTCAATACTATAAAAAGGACGAAACAAAGAATTCAGAACAACAAAAGCCGTCAGCCATTGTTATGAAGGGAGGTATAAAAAAGAGTAATGGCGCCTACTTCATTAATGCCCTGCCGTATTTTGAGATTCCTGCAACAATAATACCCGAACAAATTAAGGTATTTCTGAACCTGAACGGAGTCTATGATGAAAACAAATATATTTATGGTG
>JAAYYM010000462.1 GCA_012515365.1 Clostridia bacterium | reverse complement strand
TTCTTCGCGACTGATCACGATCATACGCTCTGGATAAAGCAATCGTCCTAAGAGTAAGAATGAGCCAAATATGATAATGTAAAGCAGCATTTTCATATTCGTATCAAAGACTGCATAATCTGCCAGCTTATTTATAATCGGAAAGAAAGTAAGCAGAGAGATCATACCTGATATATTATGTTCTTTTTGATAGAGTGCCCACTGGCATACAGCCGCCATGCAAAGAAGCAGCGCTCCGATTATGCAGGATGTATCAGGGAATTTAAGCCATGATGTAAAGCAAAGGAGCATGAAAATATGAACCAATGCTGTCAGGATCATGAAGCAGTCATTCTCAAATGGAAGTGATTCCTTTCGAAGTCTCGTCGCAATCAAAAATACTGTCAATAAGACCATGAACAGGCTGCCACAGATACAGGCTGCCCCCATATCTTTTACCATAGGGAACAAATAAGTCACTGAACAATAAAGTGCTACTGTCACAGTGACGCTCAAAGCGTAAATCCATGAGCGCTTCTTTTTCGCTATATACAAATATACACTGATGATCAGGGCTGCTATCCACAAATAAACCATTGGATAAAAGGTGTTTTTAGTTGTCAGCTCATAAATTGTCATGATGGCGCCTACGACAAACAACAACAGCGTATTTGCTCTGGAAAGTAAATAACATTTTGGGTTTTTGTCCAGATATAACATCATCAAGACTGAAATCATAGCTATAAACACATAGTAAATAATAAATAGATTACGGAATGCGAGTTCCGGAGAATTGTATGCAATCGCGATTGGTATGTAAAGTACACTGAGTGAAAGGAACGCAAGTGATACTAGGTTAGGCGTCTGTAGTGTTTTTATACCTATGTTGTTCTCCGTACTTTTTTCTAACTTTTTATCATCAAAAAAGCTCTTGATTATAAGTCCTGCCAAAAGTAAAGCTACTGATAAATAGTGAGCTTCCTTACGTGGATCGCATAATCCCATGCAGAAAATGCACGCAAGCAGGATGGCATCTGTAGCTTCTGATTTAAACAGATCAACTCCCTTGACTTTCAAATATCTAAACAACAAGAACAATATAAAATATGCGCACACGAAAGCCAAGCATTGGAATTCTGATTTTCCTATAATCATTCTGATGACCATGTTGATTAAAATCACGCTCGGGATTGCATATATTTGTTTTACCCAGCTTCCTTTTTCAATCAGATAATGATAGGTCATAAGAAACATGATAACTGTCATGGCTAATAAATCACAAAGCGTTATGTTTCCAAGCAGCGTGGTAAATGAGATGAAGATAACCGGGATTCCGCAACAAAGCATAACGACCTTGGCAAATGCCGGTACTTCATTTAAGAGGAAATAGCCTCTACGTGTCATCTTATTTCTAAACAAATAAATCATGCTGCAGACCAATACTTCTGCCAGGTAAACTTTGTCAGCACTGGTTATGAATATGCTTATGGTTCGACCTATGGTTAAAAAAGTCATAAAATAAAACAGCCATATGTAAAGTCTGGAGCGATATCTTTTGGCTCCTATCATGCATGCGACCGACAGAATCAGAAATGTTGCAAGGTCGTAAAGATGATAGAGACAAAATTGGTCTTTGATCTCGAATAGTTTTAGATAAGTTGCGCCTACAAACGCAATAAAAACAAACACGGTTCCAAGCATATAAAATGTCATGGACGACATGCGTAAATGAAATTTTCGATAAGCAACTGCTGAAACGGTAAAGAAAACCAAGACCAATGCATATACCATGATGATCTTAGCTTCGCTTGACATGATCATCCAGGTAGTCGTCGCAAAAACCAAAGCAGCAAGCAAGACTAATGTCACACCAATTCCAAATACAATACTAATCGGACTGCTTTGGTGCGTACTTTTTCTTGTTTGTGTCGGTGCTTGTGCTCGTGTTTGTGCTGACACTGGTTTATGAGCAGGTACAGACACTGCAGGCCTTGCAGTATTCAAAGCAGCGGTCTGTGCTGTCAGTCTGATCGCAGGCTGTGGCGTGACTGCTGTATTTTTATTCAAAGCATGCTCCAGTTCCTCATTTCTTTTTTTTAACTGATTATACTTAGATATACTAACTATTAACAATGGGATAAGAACCAATGGTGAAATTATCCATAATGCTGCTAGTAATGCTGTCATCTTTCTGTTCTCCATAATGGCCAAGGCCGTTTTCTTTTTGCTTCAAAACTTATAATGAGATGCATTCATTTAACGGAGCCTTTACTGCCTTGATCTCGTCTACGACCAGCAACGGGCCCTCTCTTCTGTATTCTGGACGATAGGTAAATGTGATTTTTGCTTTAACATGAATCCATTCTCCTTCATTTACAAACTCTGCATCTTCGTATTGACATACAAAGCCTAAAAACTGAAGATCATCTGCACAACAGGTCATAACCATTCTGCCTGCTGCAAAAAAACCATCCTTAGATCGTTTCAGACGTGCCACCCTTCCTGTAAAAGAAACAGTCTTTCCCGTATAACTCTCAGGGCGTTCCATCATATCCAGATACCAGATGCCGAAATCATCATCCTCCACCTGAATAAAATCTGCCTGAATATCATATGGCAGCTGCTCTGCAAGTGGCATAATCGATCCATTTTCATGTTCAAAAATCACCTGTACACCACTGCTTAAAGCTTTTGCACTTCTTCGATAAGAAGATAGATTCATATCCTCTCTACAACGATTAAAAAGAACCATATCTACATTCTTTAAAATCTCTGCAGCGATTGACTTCATGTTGTTCCGATATACTTCAAATGTGCTTGCATCAGCAGTTGTAATCGTCTGATAGATTTCCCATCGATCCGGAAGCTTAGTCTCATCAAGACGAATCGCTTTCCACATTGCATTATATTCAATAATAACAGCCCACGGATTATGTTTTTTCTGAAGTAATTTCAAATAATCCGGTCTTAGCTGCTCTTCCTCTATTGTTTCGACAAAGATCGAATACTCGTCCAAAAAGGATTGTTCAAGAAGAATTTCACCTTCCTCACACTGAATCAGTAAGATTCTTTTAAAATCACTAAACTGATCCTGCATAATCACATTTTTAATAAAAGAAGTTTTTCCACTTTCAAGAAATCCATTAATGACAAATACGGGCATTTCAAAACGTTTCAATATTTACACCTGCTTTCACGAAAATAGCGTTTTAAGCGCTTCTTCTTTTAAGTCTGATCCTATTACACAAATCAATCCGGTATACTGCGGTGTTCCTGTTCTGACCTCGTACTCCCCTGGAACATAATCAAAATAGATCCAGTTTTGATCACTGGAAGAAAGCATACCTTTAGCTCGCAATATCATACCATATTCTTCACTTTTTGCCAATTTTTCCAATTTGTCTTTGAGTTCTTCCTCTGTATAACGGCGGCCGGTCTCAATGCCCCAGCTTGTAAATACATCATCTGCATGATGATGACCATGCTTGTGGTGGTCATGGTCGTGACAGCCACATGTGCAATTTTCTCCATGATCATGGTCGTGGTGGTGGTCATGGTCGCAGTCATGATCGTGGTCGCAATCATGCTCATGATCGTGGCAGCCGCATGTGCAGTTTTCTCCATGATCATGGTCGTGATGATGATCATGGTCACATTCGTGATCGTGGTCGCAGACATGCTCATCATGCGCTTCATGATGGGCATGTCTCAACTCTTCCTCTAGTTCTTTTTTCAGATCCATGGCATGTTCCATTGCCTGTAGGATTTGCTCACCACTGATCTGTTCCCATGCAGTTGTAATGATATTCGCAGATTCATTATGTTCACGTAGTAATTGTTCGCAGACACTCAGCTGCTCATCATTTACATCCTGGCTTCTGCTCATGATGATTGCTCCGGTACTTTCTACCTGATTTAAGAAAAATTCGCCGAAGTTCTTCATATACATTTTACACTTTTTCGCATCTACAACAGCAGTCGTACTATTAATCACAATATCTGTATCCTCTGCAATGTTTTCAATTGCTTTCACAACATCGGAAAGCTTTCCGACGCCAGATGGTTCAATCAAAATACGATCCGGATGATATTTTGTGATTACCTCTTTTAAGGATGTCCCAAAATCACCTACCAATGAACAGCAGATACATCCTGAATTCATTTCTTTTATTTCAATACCTGCATCTTTCAAAAAACCTGCATCAATGCCTATTTCACCAAATTCATTTTCGATTAAAACAACTTGTTCCCCTTTCAGTGCATCCTTTAGAAGTTTTTTAATTAATGTCGTCTTACCTGCACCCAGAAACCCTGAGATAATATCTACTTTGATCATATTCACCATTCCTTTTTATATATTAATTTCTTATTTAATTGTCATCATTTGTTTAGACTCACTTGTTACTCTATCACTATTTTATTTCTCTTGCAAGTCTGCTAAAATAGCTGTTCTCCTACAATAATATTTTCTATTTTGCATATTTCTACCTATTACGCGCTTTTTTCATGATAAATATCAGTTGTCAACAATATATTCATTCTATATAATAGACATTAATCAGTGATCCAACTGATAAAAATACGAAATGAGGGAAAAGATATGTGGACAAGAGCTGAATTAAAATCAAATGCCAAGCTTGCATTAAAAGCAAATTACTGGTATGCAGTCTTGGTATGTTTTATCATCGGGCTATTAGCCGGTGGAAGTGGTGGAGGTGGCGGTAGCGCATCTTCAAACAGTGATATAACAGATTCTGTGGATTCTATCAGAAATTCGTCAAGTGGTATTGATAAAGAAATAGTCCCTATTATCCTTGGAATTGTTCTGGTTGTTTTTTCAATTATGGCAATTGCAATCGTGATATCGACTTTATTTACTGTATTTGTCACAAACCCAGTTATGGTTGGTGCACAAAGATTTTTTGTTAAATGTGGATTTGTTAACAAAAAGCCAGACATTAAGGATCTTGGTTATGCTTTTGGTAAAAACAAATACAAAACAATTGTACTCGGAATGTTTCTGAAAGGATTGTTCCAGTCCTTGTGGGGATTATTGTTTATCATTCCCGGAATCATCAAAGGATATGAGTATCGAATGATTCCATATTTACTGGCTGAGAATCCGGAAATGAGCTACAAAGAAGCGTTTGAAGCAAGTAAAATTATGATGGATGGGGAAAAATGGAATGCATTTGTACTTGATCTCTCTTTTATCGGCTGGGGAATCCTCTCCTTCTTCACATGCTTTCTTTTGTCAATCTTCTACGTATCTCCATATCAGTATCTGACAAATGCTCAGCTTTATATCGTATTACGTAAAAAGCTTGAAGCGAACGGTGGTACTGCTCGTTATGGACTTGTTGAATACAGTGAAGAACCTGCACCTGAAACTTATAACTACGATCACAATTTCTAAATTATGAAACGTACGTCGGCACAATGCCGAAGGGCGTACAATACCGAAGGGGCTGCATTTCAAATTCAAGTTTGAAATGCAGCCCCTTCACTATGTTTATAATAGATTTTGAAGCTCTTCTTCTCCGTATACCTGTACTCCGTTTTCTAACAAAAGATCGGTCAGAACTCCATTCCCTTTGATTATGACGCGTTTAAAATTTCCATCATAGATTTTCCCACTTCCGCAGGATGGACTTTTCTGCTTTAGTAGTGCCTTTTTACAATCATAAAATTCAACAAGCTTAAGGACTTCTTTTGCTCCTTGATTAAAGGCCTGCGTTACATCCTCTCCACTTTT
>JAAYYM010000461.1 GCA_012515365.1 Clostridia bacterium | reverse complement strand
TTTGTTCTTCTTGCTCAGCACCATTACTGGATTTGTGGAAGTGGGTGCTGTCATTTACGCAATGCAGCAAGGATTCTCTGTTGTTCAAATCTTGTTGCTTGTTTTGGCGTATCAAGTAGGGTGCTTCTTCCCAACCAATATTTCGGTTAAGAAGATTTGGATCTTAATTCTTGGAATTTTGGCGGTTACGTTTTCTGTGACTTTTTACCTAATTCCATCATTTGGTTCATTTTTGTCTACTGTTTTATTTCTATCTCCTTGTTTGCAAATGGCACGTAGTCTTCAGAAAAGAAAAGTAAGCACAGCCCAGAAGAGACAATTTAGGATAATTGGGTTTGGCCTCTCGCCACTTTTATCTCCATTAGCCCTTATGGGCGTGTCAATTACTACGCTCATAGTTGTAATATCCCAGAAATCAGAATTTAGGAACAGCATTTCACTTCCAAAGTTACGCCCGCAGTATTTTATTATGGTTGTACATCAAATGCACTATTTTTCATATGCATACATTATGCTAATAGTAGCCGGTAAAATGGATAACTATCATGGCTTTCTAACCGCACTATTTTTCGTACTAAGTTGGTTAACGTATACTTCTGCTCAATATATCTTCAATGAAAAGAAGTATTACACCTATTTAATAGGGGGACATATATTTTTGATATTCGTTATAAGCGGGATTGCCTTGACAACTTCTGGGGCATTGAAAATTGTGCTATGGATTTTAACAGGCTTCGGAGGGGGTACAGTGTTCTGTATAAAAGAAATCCTAAAGAAAAAGCATGGTTATGATAACTATGTTCTTGAGTCGTCAGAAAATTATGGACATATTTTGGGGATCTTTTGTTCTATAATTCTTTATGTATTATTAGATAATCTCAATGCCCCGATATATTTTGCAATTATTTGTGCGGCCAGCACGGCACTATTGGCGATTGTTTCATATATAAATCAAATCACGGAGGGTAATTAAATGATTAGGGTAAACAAGGTGCAAGTTGGCACATACCTAACAGCTTCAAAGTTGCCTGATGCGGATTATGTTATTAATCCGTATGTTGGATGTCCGCATAAGTGCATCTATTGCTATGCGGAGTTTATGAAGCGCTTTACCAATCACACTAAAGAAGATTGGGGTGATTTCTTAGATATCAAACTAACAGAAAAACCAATACCAGTGGATAAGATTGGAGGGGCATCTGTACTGTTTGGATCTGTAACGGATGCTTACAATCCATATGAAAGGAAGTACGAACTCACTCGAAAAATTCTTGGAGAATTTGTCGGTTCAAAGGCTAGGGTTGAGATATTGACAAAGTCGGATCTAGTAACACGCGACATCGATATACTAAAGCAAATCGCAGACTTGCGCGTGGGAATATCCATGAACTCATTGGACGACTCGTTTAGAAAAAGGACAGAACCGTTTGCTTCAAGTGTGTCGCGACGTATTGATTCTATGAAAGTATTGCATGAGGCTGGTATTAGGACATACCTTTTTATGTCACCAATTTTTCCCGAGATAACGAAATTTGTAGATATTGTTGAACGTGTTAGAACTTTTTCAGATTCCTTCTATTTTGAAAATTTGAATCTTCGTGCGGGTTATTTGCCACGAGTTTTATCCTTCATAGCCGAAAACTATCCAGAGTATATAGGAACATATGATGCAATTTACAGAAAGAAGGACATGACTTACTGGGAGAAATTAAGCGAAGAAATTAACAATTATTCTAGCGGGGCTGGTTTTGACTACAAGCTATATTTTTACCACGAGAAAATCAAAAAGGGAGCTA
>JAAYYM010000460.1 GCA_012515365.1 Clostridia bacterium | reverse complement strand
TTTGGCAACCAGACTGTCTAAGCGGCTGCTGCTCATATGATAGAGCGGAGGGTGTGCAAGGACAGCGATGCCGCCTGCCGATTTAATCAATGCCACTGCCTGTTCGGGGGTCACTTTTTCACGCGGGATAAAACAGGGAGCATTGTCACCGATATAACGGTCAAAGGCTTCTGCCATGCTCTTTATTTGTCCTGTGTTATACATATATTTGGCATAAAGCCCGCGCGTGATGACTGCCTCCGGAAAAGCCTGCTGCAGTTGTTCTATTGTGATATCAATGCCGCGCTCACGCAGTTTGGCACACATTTTTTCGTTGCGAAGCTCGCGGGAATTTTGAAAGTTCTTAAGATGCCGTAAAAAGTCTTCATTTTGAAAATCAATATAAAGTCCCAGAATATGGATATCCTTTCCTTCATATTCCGTGGAAAGCTCGATTCCGGGTATGACCTCAGGTGCTTCTTCTAATGAAGCGGCATAAGTCATTGCTTCGACAAGCCCGTCAATGGTATCATGGTCTGTCAGGGCAAACGCACTCAGCCCCTTTTGAACGGCATAGTCCACAAGCTCTGTCGGAGTATAGGAGCCGTCTGATTTATTGGAATGTACGTGTAAGTCAATGCTATTCATTGTCAATGATATCCTTTCAGAGCCGGCAGATCAGTTTTCATCGTCTTCTTTATTTGCAGTATACACAAATCTCTTACGAGCCATTTCATCACTTTCAAGGTACTCGTCATAAGTGGTGATTTTATCAATTAATGTACCGCCCGGCATGATTTCCATGATGCGGTTTGCGGTTGTTTCTACAAACTGGTGGTCATGCGAAGCAAACAGGATGACACCGGGAAACTTAATCAGTCCGTTATTGAGTGCTGTAATAGATTCCATATCCAAATGGTTGGTCGGTTCATCCAAAATGAGAACATTGGGAGCGCAGATCATCATTTTAGACAGCAGGCAGCGGACTTTTTCACCACCGGAAAGGATACGGACCTTTTTCACGCCGTCTTCGCCGGGAAATAACATTCTTCCCAGAAAGCCGCGTACATAGGTAACATCCTTGACCGGAGAGTAGCCGGTCAGCCAATCGGTAATTGTCAGGTCATTATCAAATTCTTTTGTGGAATCCTTAGGGAAGTAAGCCTGTGAGGTGGTAACGCCCCACTTATAGGAGCCCTCGTCCGGTTCCATTTCACCCATTAATATTTTAAACAGAACCGTTTTGGCAAATTCATTACCGCCGACAAAAGCAACTTTATCTTCACGTCCGAGAATGAAAGATATACGATCGAGCACTTTTTCACCATCAATGGTCTTGCTAATATTCTCAACCGTCAGCACTTCATTTCCGATTTCGCGTTCGGGGCGAAAATCCACATACGGATATTTTCGGGAGGAAGGCTTAATCGTATCAAGCTCAATTTTTTCAAGTGCCTTTTTACGGGAAGTTGCCTGTTTCGATTTAGAAGCATTAGCAGAGAAACGTGAAATGAATTCCTGCAGTTCTTTAATTTTTTCTTCCTTTTTCTTATTTGCTTCCTTCATTTGTTTCACAAGAAGCTGGCTGGACTCATACCAGAAATCATAATTGCCGGCATATAATTGAATCTTGCCGTAATCAATATCTGCAGTATGTGTACATACTTTATTTAAGAAATATCTGTCATGTGATACGACAATGACTGTATTTTCAAAGTTAATCAGGAACTCTTCAAGCCATGCGATTGCATGGCTGGAGGAATTTCTGATTAATTTTGAAAATACA
>JAAYYM010000459.1 GCA_012515365.1 Clostridia bacterium | reverse complement strand
CAAATGAACATTTTATGATGCTTGATGTTATTGGAGAAGTAATGTTCTCAACCATAGTTCCTTCTTTATTAAACCATTTAAAAAACCAGCAGCATGTTTCATGCCATAATTGTATTCTGTCAATAAAGTCAGATGATCTTAGCTCATTATAGTATGCAACTGACAACCTTCCTGTTGTTGCAGCATCCAAAACTATTATTACCACATCATCATGTGCGTCAAGTTCCTTTCTATATCCTTTTAAAAGATCATTAAGTTTTTCTTTGTACTCAGGCATAGTATTTGTTGTCATATCAGCAACATCATCAAAATCGTCAAATATACCACCAGCTTTTGGAATTTTCTTACCTTTTGGATTCCATGCTACATAAGTTCTTCCTCCCATATTTTGACCTTGGTTTGCTACAAGCCATGATAAAGCATTATGAGCTTTTTGAGAGGATTCAAGACCTATAACTGCAGCTTGATTCCATTCTGAAAAGCGTCCTCTGTAAGTGTAATTTGCACTATCATTTGTTGATATTAGTTTTGCTCCATAAGTTGCTCTTACTATACCCTTTGGGTGATTTGTAGCTATAGAGCTTTTTACTCCGGTCACATAACAAATATCTGCTTCAGATGGGTTTTGAATAGAGTTATTGTAGTTATAATAACTATCAAATAAAGTCTTATCCTCCCATGTTTTGGGATTTGTTTCATCATCAGAGTATACAACCCATCTGACAAGACATTTTTCATATTGCGTTCCTTCAATTTTTTCTTCAGTTAACTTGCCATTCTCATCTACATTAATGATTGCAGTTGAAATCAAATCAGATAACAAGTCACAATTATGACAATAGTTATAAATAGCTTTAACTTTTGGATGAGAATATTCTGATTCAGCCCATGCTTTTAGACCTTTCATATATTCAATATATTTTACTTTATACTGTGCTCCATATCTGTATTTTCCTGACCCAAGACAAACATACTGTAATTGATCACAAAGTGGGTGTGGAGCTATACCGCTTGAGCGACTTGAAGAGGATTCTGTTGCAGGTATTACCGTTTCTGAAGTATCTTAAGTCACTTTCGAAGCACTAATAAATTTACCATTTGTGTTAATTATAACTTCGATTTGTGCTTTATTCAGATTGTAGTATAAAGGAAGCAAGGGTAGTTTTTCATTCTCTCTTATACCCATAAGATGCGCATTGTTATCATATGTGTCAATAAGTTTTTTCATCCAACTCATCACTGCACCTCTTCACTTTCAGTTAGGCACGAAAAGTTATTTAACTGTTCGCCAAAGGGTTTTATACTCATCGAATGGATTTCTCTGTTTACAGGGCACTCTTTTGGATTTGGAAAGTCAACATATCCATTTCTCATAACTGAATACCAGAATCTTGCAGTCATTCTATTTTTAGTTTCCTGTGAATATGCTTCATCAGCATAAGTCATTCCATGAAACATTAAACCAAATGATACTTCGGATATAGAGTCTGGATTGTCATAAAAACCTTTACCCTGGCCAAAGACACTTGGCTCAACATAAGCCTGACACTCTCGACAGCCAAGAAAAACATCTCTTTTACCGCCTTTTTCAATCATTCTCTTTGCCACATTGTGATGTTTGTTTTCATTTCGATCTTTCCCAAGCTCCGGTCTGTTCTCATTCCAGATAAAGTGTGCTTTTACCTGATAGCGGCAATCTTTGAGGTAAGTGTAAAAAGACAGTTCATTTTTACCATCATTATATCTTATTGGCCTAATACCCTTAGTTACTGTCTGGATTTGATTCATAACACGAACTGAATCTATAATCCATATAATTGTGGGTTTCCAATAGATAGAATGAAGCACCCCTTTGATTGCTTCATATGTTGGTATCAAGTATGTGCACTTTTCACCCCCGGTTCTTGTAATTGGATCTGAAAATAGCGCATAATCACCATGTACTTCAAACTCAACTATGTTCTCATGCAAATTTAATCACTCCTT
>JAAYYM010000458.1 GCA_012515365.1 Clostridia bacterium | reverse complement strand
ATGCAGTAGCCGCAACAGCAATAACAGACGTGGAATACAGCGGCGATGGCAGATATATTTGTTTGGTCGACAAAAACTCGGGCATGTATCTTTTCGATACAACAGATCATAATTTGTATAGTTCAGGAAATAATCTCGCCTCTTTGCCGTATGCAAAAGCGCCGGGTTCGATGAAACCCGAGTATGCTGTCTATTCCCAAGAGACAAACAGTTTTATTATTGATGACGTTGCTTCTTCTTCTGTTATATCTCTTGATTGCGAAGAGTTTGCGGCAAACAAATACTCCGCAAAAATACCTGATGAGAATATTTTTCAACTTGCCCCAGAAAAAGACTCTATTGTACATGTGAACGCAAAAAAAACAGATTATATTTATGTGGCAACCTCTGACGGAACTTCAGATTTCAATATTCATTGTGTGGATCAACACAGTGGTGCAATCAACTATGATCGTGAAATAACTTTAAAAAAGGAACCTTACGATGTTGCGCTTACTTCAATGGGTGAAAAGCTCAGTGTCACTTATGGCGACAATCTCGCTAAGGTTGAAGCTTACAATGCGATTACAGCCACCAGAACCTTTGAACTCAGCCTTACCGGTAATAATTATACAGTTGCCGCATTAAACGAGGGATATTCTAAAAACCAAAGAGGCAACACCGCTTTTATCCTAGATTCCACAGTTAATGGTTACGCTTTCGATTTTGAAAACACTTTTAATAAGCAGTCGGAATCAATCAATATGGCCTCTTCATGGGAGTGTAAACAAATTGTGGGCTTAAATGGCGGCGGCTTTTTGGCTCTGGCAGGGAAATCCGACGGAACTTCCCTAATTGACTGGTATGGAAAAAACAGTGTCGGGTCTTATACACGCAATGCCCGCTGGATATCAGGTGTAACCGCGAAACTATCTAAAAAGGACATTCCTGATATATATCCCACGTCAATGCCATCGGACAGTGGTAGTGATGATTCTTGGAAAGGCTATACAGTTATATATATTAAAAATGATATTCCGATTGGGAGTAAAATCACGAAAGTTCGTTTTGAGTCATCGGGGTGCGTGGGCGTGCTAAACGCGAAATACGTAACCCCGGTATTATTGGAAAAACAGTCAGATGGTTCATATCTGGTTAAAGATTATTCTCTTGCTATATTGGTTGATAGTGATGAAACATATGAAGAAGATATTTCTTGGAAATATAGTGGAGTTATAGAAAACACAAATTATTTCCCCGGTTTATGGTCCGGAGATCCTGCCACAGGAAATGTGTTTGCGCTTCCTGTGAAATATAACACGAATACTCCCAAATTATTTGTTGATGGTATTGGTACAATTAAGGGGCCATTAGATAACTCAATGATTTATATAAATAAGCTTCTTACAAAAAGAAGAACAAGCGGTTCGGAAAAAAACTATCGTATACAATTCGTTGTTGAAGAAAGTGTTGTCGCTGCAGAGAGCTTTCCGCCGAAGTTTGTTCAAGACTTTGCTATTAGCAGAGATGACCGTGTTTTGGCGTTGGTTGCCTCAGACTCAGTTTCGCAGTCGGTAAAGTTTTATGACTTTGCCACCAATAATTT
>JAAYYM010000058.1 GCA_012515365.1 Clostridia bacterium | reverse complement strand
GTATCATACACAGATTATGGAGCAGTTTGATGGTATTGATATTGACAGTGCAGGAAAAGTTGCCGGAAATGGTTTCTATTATTTGATGGGTGATATCGCGAGAATTCATTCAGCAGTGATTTCTTATGCCAGAGATTTTATGATTGACCGTGGCTTTACCTACTGTATCCCTCCTTTTATGATCCGTTCTGAGGTAGTGACAGGTGTTATGTCATTTGCAGAGATGGATGCCATGATGTATAAAATCGAAGGGGAGGATCTTTATCTGATCGGTACAAGTGAACATTCCATGATTGGTAAATTCATCGATACAATTATTCCGGAAGAATCACTACCACGTACTTTGACAAGCTATTCTCCATGTTTTAGAAAAGAAAAGGGTGCTCATGGTATTGAGGAACGTGGTGTTTACAGAATTCATCAGTTTGAAAAGCAGGAAATGATCGTTGTCTGCAAACCAGAGGACAGTATGGAATGGTTTACGAAGCTTTGGCAGAATACAGTTGATCTGTTTCGTTCACTTGACATCCCGGTGCGTACACTGGAATGCTGCTCAGGTGATTTAGCAGATTTAAAGGTTAAGTCTTATGATGTGGAAGCATGGTCACCAAGACAGAAGAAGTATTTCGAAGTAGGAAGCTGTTCAAACCTCGGTGATGCACAGGCGAGAAGACTTAAGATCCGTGTCAACGGTGAAGATGGAAAATACTTCGCTCATACCTTAAATAATACAGTTGTTGCACCGCCAAGAATGCTGATCGCTTTCCTTGAAAATAACTTAAATGCTGATGGCAGCGTCAACATACCAAAAGCATTACAGCCTTATATGGGTGGGAAAACTAAGTTGGAAGTAAAAATAAAGAAGTAATCAATATAGAGGTAATCAATAAAGAAGTAAAAAAAGTGTGTGGGAATGAATGTTTCAATCCTACACACTTTTTATTTACGATTATTCGCAAAGCAGATGGGGCATTATGCAAATGAATAATGCGAATATTTTTCTTTTAAGAATAAATTCATGATGGCCTCGGCTACCTGATGGCAGACACGGACGATATACATGCAGTCCTCTTCGACAGAGCGTTTGAACTTTAAATACTCTTTATGTGCTTTGTCGATAAAACGGAACAACGCTTCAGGGGTATCAATTCCTGTAGCAGGGGAGTAAGCTTTTAGGGCATCTCCATTTTTTATGTAAGCACGCAGACTGTGCTTCAACTCTTTTTCATAAATGCAGTGATCACGAAGTGTACCATCATAAGTCATGTTGTGTGGAAATGTAAAGTAATCTGCGACATAATGGAGCACTTGGCCGAGATCCATGATAAAACTGCGTTCGCTGCATTGATTTGCATCATATTCAATTGTCATTTCCTGAATTTTTTCATGTAACATGGAAATAGTTCCGGAAAATTCATGCTTGGTAGTCAGGAAAGAGGGTTTACAATCGGGTAGAATACTTCCGATATAAAATGCTTTACGGTGTTTGTCAAGTTCTCTTACATTTAAAGAATCAACAATGTGCATTGCAAGTGAAATGTGTGATTTTTTTCTCACGAATCAGATCTTCCTTTCCATAATAGTCATAAAAGACTGGTTTAAAAACACCACCAAGATAAATAATAGTACCAAAGTACTAAAAAGTCCAGTGAATTTTCTATGAAAGATTTGTGACAAAATGAAAACAAAATGTTACTATATAATGTAGAGGGATTTGAAAGGCAGGTATAGCATGGATAGTAAAGAGAAAAGAATGGCTGTATTAATTGATTCAGAAAATGTGTCATCGAAATATATCAAATACATTTTGGACGAAATATCAAATTATGGAATTGCAACATATAAAAGAATTTATGGAGACTGGACAAGCAAAACCGCGCCAAACTGGAAAGCAGTAGCAGTTGAGAATTCTATCACACCGATCCAGCAGTATGTATATACAAAAGGGAAAAACGCGACTGACTCGGCAATGATTATAGATGCCATGGACATCCTTTATTCGGGAAATGTCGACGGATTTTGTCTGGTGTCCAGTGACAGTGATTTTACCAGACTTGCATCCAGACTCCGAGAGTCCGGCATGCTGGTAGTCGGAATGGGTGAAAAGAAAACCAATGAAGCTTTTATTGCCTCATGTACCCTGTTTCGGTATTTAGAGGTCTTAGCGGCGGAAGAAGATGAAGAAACAATCGATGCTTCTGAAAAACCGACAGGAAGAGCGAAGAGCGGAACATCAAAGGAAAATACGAAAACTGCAAAGACGAGTGTAACACCGAAAAAAACAATAGAAGCGTTTATTGTTAAGATCATTACGGACAATGATGAAAAGGGACGTCAGACAACACCTGGTGAGATCGGCAGCAAGCTGAGCAGCAGATACTCTGACTTTGATGCCAGAAATTATGGTTATTCACAGCTATCCAGATTTTTAGACAGTTGTAAAAGCATATATAAAAAGACAAACGGAAAGGCAACTGTTCTTGTAGTTGCAAAGAGTGAGACGACGTTCGATGAAGTAGTAGAAGCAGTCAGAGAAATGTTAACGGAGGTTTCTGATCACAAGATGAATCTGAGTGAAGTGAAGCGGAAACTTGAGAAACGATTTCAAAACTTTAACATCAGAGATTACAGCTACACCAAATTTTCGCAGTTTATCAATGATATGAGTGTACAGGCATCATTGACTGTTGAAGGAAATTACGTGAAGCTTATTTAGAGCATAGGACAGGTAATTGTGAGGGCTTGCAATTGTCAGAACCAGAATAAAAGGATTAAGGGAGGAAAAGGAATGCAGCAGATTATTACAGAGCAAATCGGATATTTACCGAATGATAAAAAAACGGCAATTGTTCATCTGGGTGATACACCTAAGGCATTTTGCGTTAAGAATTATTATAGTAAAGAGGTTGTGTTTCAGGGCAGTTTATCAAAGCCGGTAGAGAATGCAAGCGCCGGTGAGACGGATTATGTCATGGATTTTTCAGAGATTACTGAGAATGGAACCTATTATATCAGCATAGACGGAGTCAGAGATTCGTATCCGTTTGTTATTAATCCTTGTGTGTATGATGATGTGATGCATGGTTTGCTGCGTTTTTTCTATCTGCAAAGATGTGGTACAGATCTGCCTGAGGCACTGGCGGACAAGTTTAAACATAAAAGCTGTCATGATACGGAGGCTTTTATTTACGGGACGGATCTTAAAAAGAATGTGAACGGTGGATGGCACGATGCAGGCGATTATGGTCGTTATATCGTAGCAGCCGCAGTGACAGTGGCAGATCTGCTTTTGGCCTATGAGAATAATCCGAAATGTTTCGGCACTAAAATAAATATTCCCAGATGTGAGACAGCTATCCCAGATTTACTGACAGAGGTTCGTTATGAGCTTGAATGGATGCTTCGCATGCAGGATGAAACAACAGGAGAGGTATACCATAAGGTTACCTGTGAAGGATTCCCGGATGTGGACATTATGCCTGAGGATGAGACAGAGAAGCTTGTGATCTGTCCACCTTCTGTGACAGCAACGGCTGATTTTGCAGCTGTTATGGCGATGGCAGTGCGCTACTATCAAGAGTATGATCATGCATTTGCAGATACATGCATGAAAGCAGCAGTTACTGCTTACGATGCAATGAAGAAGATGAATCTTCCGGGGGGATTCAAAAATCCGGAATCAATCGTTACAGGTGAGTATGAGGATGACTGTGATATCGATGAACGCTACTGGGCAGCGGCAGAGCTTTATAAGGCGACAGGAGAAGCACGGTATCATGAAGATCTGAAGGAACTGCTTTTACAGGGGACATTGCATGGTTATGGCTGGAGAGAGGTTGGATCATTGGGAAACACAGCATATTTATCAATCAATGCAGAGCTTACGGATGAGGCGGTTGTTCAGAAAATTTCAGAGAATGTCATTGATCTTGGGAGAGAGCTTTTAGAGATGGCGAAAGAAAATCCATATGCTTATCCACTCAAGCAATATGAATGGGGCAGCAATATGTATGTGGCGAACAGTGCATGTCACTTATATGATGCTTACCGCCTGACACAGGAAGAAGACTTTCTCATTTATGCAAAAGAACAGATTCATCATTTGTTTGGTAAAAATCCAAATGCAATTTGCTATGTGACGGGATACGGCAGTGTTTCTCCCAAAAAACCACATCATCGTCCTTCAGCAGCGGTTGGGGAAGCAATGCCTGGAATGCTTGTAGGCGGACCGGATGAAGGTCTGCATGATCCGAGTGCAGAAAAATATGTCGGCAGCTATCCACCTGCAAAGCGTTATGTTGATCATGTAGAGAGCTATTCGACAAATGAAGTGACAATTTACTGGAATTCAGCGTTACTCCTTGCCATGTCGCTTTGCGTTTAGTTATGTTGCTTTTAACTGAATTGTTATTCATTTATATAAATAACATACATAAAAAAACAGCCATATGACGGAATGGCTGTTTTTTTTATTGATTTGAATCTGATTATGCAATCTTATTAACTGCTTTTGTCAGACGTGAAATCTTTCTTGCAGATGTGCTCTTATGATAAACACCCTTTGAAGCTGCTTTGTCAATTTCAGAGATTGCTTCAAGTAATGCAGCATTTGCAGCTGTCTTATCATTGGCATCTATAGCAGCATATACTTTCTTTACAAAAGTTTTCACCTTTGATTTCACTGCTTTATTTCTGGCAGCGTTTGCTTCGCTGACTAAAATTCTCTTTTTTGCTGATTTGATATTAGCCAAGTTCTACACCTCCTATTACCGATAATATTCTTATGTTAAAAGTCATTTACAATCAAATGCGTCCCTAATCATTGCAACGTAAAAAGCCGGACACGGACGTCTTTACGCGGACACTTATATATTCTAGTAGATTGCAGGAACAATGTCAATACTATATTTCGAAGAAATTATGATAAAACACAGAAAACAATTATGGATTTAAAACTTTGTCAAGCATATCTGCAAAGGGTTCCATGCTGTTCTTGGCTTCTTCAAGAGAATTAGTCTGGGCCCCTACTTCAAGCAGCAGGCTGCGTGGGCGGTAATGCAGATTATATCGATATCCCTTTAGATATATTTTACGTGCAAGCGTTGGATGATACTCAGCACACTTTAGCTGGATCTGAAAGGCAAACG
>JAAYYM010000057.1 GCA_012515365.1 Clostridia bacterium | reverse complement strand
TATAGTAATGAAAACTACATTATGAAAAAACGAGAATAACTTCTGTGTGAAAGGAAAACAATGATGGAAAAGGAAGCTTTTTCGGGAGAGACAACGTTGGTTGATGAGTATAAGATTATTTTGGATAGCTGTGGTGAATTACCTGAGAAATTGAAAAATGATTCACATTTTATGCATGTTCCTCTTTCAATAGAAATAGGAGAGGAGCGGATCGAAGATGATGATCAGTTTGATCAGGCGGATTTTCTAAAAAAGGTGGCAGCATATCCGCAATCACCAAAATCATCATGTCCGGCACCTGATTTCTATATGAAAGCAATGGAAGGTCCGGCAGAAAATATTTTTGTGATTACGTTATCAAGCAAATTATCCGGCTCGTATGGAAGTGCAAATCTGGCAAAAGATTTATATGCAGAGGAGCATGAAACGGAAAAGAACATTCACATATTTGACTCTAAATCTGCATCCTGTGGAGAGACTCAGATTGCATTGAAAATCGTAGACTGTATCGAAGCAGGCATGAATTTTAAGCAGGTAGTCAGAACTGTTGAAAAGTTTATTGATGAGATGTGTACTTACTTTGTTCTTGAGACACTAGAACATTTGAGAAAAAACGGAAGACTGACCGGTGTAAAGGCAATGGTTGCAACGACATTGAACATTAAGCCTATCATGGGCTCTACGGATGAAGGTGAAATCCAACAGCTTAGCTATGCACGTGGAATCAATAAAGCACTTACAAAAATGGTACAGATTATTCAGAAAAATACAAAGGATACAGAGAGTAAGAGACTTGCAATTGCTCACTGCAATTGTAAAGAACGCGCAGTCATGGTAAAAGATGAACTGCTTAAGTTAATCAAGGTGAAGGAAGTATGCATTCTGGATACCGCAGGTATCAGCTCTCTTTATGCCGGAAACGGTGGAATTATCGTAACGATTTAACGCGAGGGCTAATTTGATGGTGATATGAATCATTGATTTTTGAATTTCTTCCATCGAGGCAGTAAATCAGCATATTGTAAGAAACTAAAATGTACAACGTCTTTATTTTCCATAATAAAGGCGTTTGTTTTTTTAGAAACAGCGCGCTTTAGATTTATGACGCCATGTTTACCGGCAAAACCAAAATAATCCGGTTCCGGAACCATGCGTGCAAAGTCTTCAATTGTTCCAAGCAGAGAAACAGAACGGTCCTTAGTCAGATAAATCTTGGTCAGATGGTGATCTTCCAAGGCATAGATAATGTCTGCACAATCAATATAATGTGTTATTTTTTCATTGCGAATTTCCATAAGAGGTCTTTTGTGTTGATGATAATCTATAGAAACATTAATCAGTTCTTTAATCTGTTCATTCGAAAGAGGCAATTTGAGATGTAATAGAGAGTCAGATCTTAAAATAGAATCGGATGTATCATATGCAGCAGAGGTCAGAAAAAGAGGCGCGGCTATGCCTACCTGACGCAGATGTTCTGCAAATGCGGTTTCTTTTCCCCCAAGGGTTTCCTGATCTGTGGCAGCAGAGTGCTCTAACAGAATGAGATCATATTTGACAGGAGTATCAGTCAATGCTTCTTTGCTTCCAAAAGAATCAATATACAGCACGGGATCGGGAAGACGTCGCTCTTTTTCTCTTGAAAACTGTCGTTCCAATTGTTTCCTGTCGGCAATTGAATCATTACATATTGCTACATAAAGCACCATGGTAAAGTCTCCTCCTGATTACGAATTCTTACATAAACCGTATGGTAAAAGGTGAGAAAAAAACAAAAAATAAAGCTAAAGTAAGATGAATTGCAAAAATAACCGGAACTCCGATTACAAATGACTTATGTTTTGTTTTGTGTCTGAATACATACATTCCGATCAGGACGCCCAGACTTCCGCCTACGAGTGCGATAGAAAAAAGAGTTGATTCCGGAATACGCCAGACTTTTCGCTTTGCCTTTGCCTTATCGATTCCCATGATTATGAAGCCGGACACATTCAACAGAACTATCAGAATTGAAATAACAAGTATGACAACATTCATTCAACAGAACCTCCTCCTGCCAATACTTCAGGTGATGTCATCTTTTTAGAAACGACATCACCTGTTATTAAATAGATCTACTTTTTATTTTTTTCTACTTCAGCCATTTTCATAGCACGTACTTTTAATGGAAGACCAAACAGATTGATGAAGCCTTCAGCATCATGATGGTCATATAGATCTCCTGTTGTAAAGGAAGCCAGAGACTCACTGTAGAGTGAGTATGGTGATGTAGTACCGGCCTTGATGATATTACCTTTGTAAAGTCTGAACTTAACTTCACCTGTTACATATTTTTGTGTTGATTCAATGAATGCCTGCACTGCTTCACGTAATGGAGTGAACCATTTTCCTTCATATACGATGTCAGCAAATTTATTAGCCATTTCTTTCTTTACTGTAGTGGTAGCACGGTCAAGGATCAGCTCTTCAAGCTGTTGATGTGCTTCCATCAGGATGGTTCCGCCTGGTGTTTCGTATACACCACGAGATTTCATACCTACAACACGGTTTTCTACGATATCGATGATACCGATTCCATGCTTTCCGCCTAATTTGTTTAATTCTTTGATAATCTCAGAAACCTTCATGGATTTTCCGTTTAATGTTTTTGGAACACCTTGTTCAAATGTCATTGTGATGAATTCACCTTCATCAGGAGCTTTTTCAGGTGTTACACCAAGTACAAGTAAATGATCGTAGTTTGGTGCGCATGCAGGATCCTCTAATTCCAGACCTTCATGGCTGATGTGCCATAGGTTGCGGTCACGGCTGTAGCTGTTATCTACTGAGAATGGAAGATCAATACCATGTGCCTTGCAATACTCGATTTCTTCTTCACGAGAGCTCATACCCCAAGTCTCATTGAGTCTCCATGGAGCGATGATCTTTAAATCCGGTGCAAGTGCTTTGATTCCTAACTCAAAACGAACCTGATCATTTCCTTTTCCGGTAGCACCATGACAGATAGCAGATGCGCCTTCTTTTCTTGCAATTTCTACAAGACGTTTTGCAATGACAGGACGTGCCATGGATGTTCCTAACAGATATTTGTTTTCATAAACAGCATTTGCCTGAACACATGGAACGACATATTCATCACAGAATTCATCAACGAGATCTTCTATATATAATTTAGAAGCACCAGATAATTTAGCTCTTTCATCAAGACCGGTCAGCTCACTTTCCTGTCCGACATCTACGCACACACAGATTACCTCATAATCATAATTTTCTTTCAGCCATGGAATGATCGCTGTTGTATCAAGCCCGCCTGAATAAGCAAGAATAACTTTTTCTTTCATAATGAAACCTCCTTTATTTGATTCCTATTTGTGAATGTAACTTCTATTTTTAAAATCGTGTAAGAACAATATACATCATCATATCTAAGAATGCAAGTATGAAATGCATGAAAAATGAAAATTTATGCATTTCATATGAAAATATGCAGCAAACATACGAAGAATGACTAAACATACATAAATAATGATTAAACATAGATTAAAAATGAAAAAATCAAATTTATCAATGAATATGCAGAATAAAAAATAAATTTTTACTTGCATAATATACATTGCGGATGTATAATTATGCAATCATATCAAATCAGACACATTTGAGGTTTATGTTTTGAGTGTTTTCTGATAGAATATATAAGGTAACTTTTACTTGGAGGGATTCAATATGAAGAAAAAAGTATTTATTGACGGTAGTGAAGGAACGACCGGATTAAGAATCAACGAACGTTTTGAGAATAGAGATGATATAGAATTATTAAAAATAGATCCTGAATTAAGAAAAGATCCTGTAGAAATCAAAAAGCTGATTAATGCGTCTGATATTACATTTTTATGTCTGCCGGATGCTGCAGCACGTGAAGCAGTGGCACTGGCTGAGAATGAAGAAACTTGTATCATTGACACTTCGACTGCACATCGTACAGATCCTGAATGGGCTTATGGGTTTGCAGAGCTTTCAAAGGAACACCGAGACCATATTGCAAAGGGAAAGAGAATTGCTGTTCCCGGATGCCATGCCACCGGTTTGATTTCAGTTTTATATCCGGTGATTGCAGGAAAAATCTTAAATCCGGATTATCCGGTCGGCGCATTTTCGATTACCGGATACAGTGGTGGCGGAAAAAAAATGATCGCACAGTATGAGGATGAGAATCGTGAGCAGCAGTTTGATGCACCACGTGAATACGCACTATCACAGGAACACAAGCATCTGAAGGAAATGAAAGCAGTTACAGGAATCACCAGACTGCCGTTATTTTCTCCGATCGTAGCTGATTATTATAGCGGAATGGTAGTGTCAATGCCTATATATACAGATCTGATGAATCAGAAAATGACAGCAAAAGAGTTACGAGACTATTTTGCACAGTATTATCAAAACGAAGCATTTATTAAGGTTATGCCTTATGGCGCAGAAGCCGAGAACAGCGGATTTTTAAGTGGCATTTCATGTACCGGATGGGATGGTCTTAGAATCTATATAACAGGAAATGAAGATAGAATTGTGATGTCCTCGCAATTTGATAATTTAGGTAAAGGGGCATCCGGAGCAGCTGTTCAGTGTATGAATATTAAGCTTGGATGTGAGGAAAGCAAGGGATTGAACTTATGATAAGAGCAATGAAGATCGAAGATTATGATCAAATATTTAAGCTGTGGACCCATATACAAGGGTTTGCACTCCGCAGTATTGATGACTCCAGATATGGCGTGGATGTGTTTTTGAAACGAAATCCGGGGATCAGTGTAGTAGCGGAAGAGGATGGAAAGATCGTTGGAACGATTTTATGCGGACATGATGGAAGAAGAGGATGCTGTTATCATGTGTGTGTGCATCCGGAGTACCGTCGAAGAGGAATCGGAAAGTCCATGGTAGTATTTGCAATGGAAGCATTACATCGGGAGAAAATCAATAAAGTTTCTCTGATTGCATTTACGAAAAACGATGTAGGAAATGCATTTTGGAATGAAATCGGATGGACCAAACGAGAAGACTTAAATTATTATGATTTCGTTTTGAATGAAGGAAATATTGTAAAGTTCAATGAATAGGTATCGTAAATAAAGTGACATGATATCATGAAGGGAAGGATTAAGATGAGTTTTCAGATTATAGATGGCGGAATCACCGCCGCAAAGGGATTTATGGCAACCGGTGCACAAGCAGGCATCAAATATCAGAATCGCAATGATATGGCGATGATTTACAGTGAAACGCCATGTGTGGCGGCAGCTACCTTTACAACTAATGTTGTAAAAGCAGCCCCTGTAAAATGGGATATGAAAATAGTGAAAGAATCACCAGTACTGCATGCTGTTGTTGTGAATGCCGGAATCGCAAATGCATGTACAAGCAAGGAAGGTATGGATACATGTGAACAGACTGCCAAGGTGGCAGCAGAGCTTTTGAATATTCCATATGATTCAGTAGCTATCGGCTCTACAGGCGTCATCGGAATGCAGCTTCCAATGGATAAGATCACAAGTGGTATTAATCAAATGGTTAAAACACTTGGAGTATCAAAAGAAGACGGACTCTTAGCTGCAAAGTCAATCATGACAACAGATACGATTTCAAAGGAGGCAGCTGTTACATTTGAAATCGGAGGAAAAACAGTAACACTGGGCGCTATGTGTAAGGGATCAGGCATGATACATCCAAATATGTGCACGATGTTAGGATATCTAACAACAGATGCTGTTATCTCAAAAGAATTGTTACAAAAAGCATTGAGTGAAAATGTAGAAGATACCTTCAATATGATTTCTGTTGATGGAGATACTTCTACCAATGATACATTGCTGATCATGGCCAATGGACTTGCCGGTAATCCGATTATTGATCAGGAAAATGAGGATTATGAAATCTTTAAAGAAGCATTGAATTATGTAAACACCACATTAGCTAAAATGATGGCAGGTGATGGAGAAGGCGCGACTACGATGATCGAAGTGAAGGTGTTGAATGCGCAGACAAAGGATCAGGCGAAGAAGCTTTCTAAATCAGTGATAGCCTCTTCCTTAGTAAAAGCAGCAATCTTTGGACGTGATTCAAACTGGGGTCGTATCTTATGTGCACTTGGTTATTCGGGAGTACAGTTTGATCCGGAACAAATGGATCTCTATTATCAAAATGAGAATCAGACATTAAAAATCTACAGCGCAGGTCTTGCTACAGGGTATGATGAAAAAATAGCAGTCGATATTTTATCCTCAAAACAAGTGACTATAGTAGTCGATCTGTTAACAGGCACGGAATCAGCCACTGCATGGGGTTGTGACCTGACTTATGATTATGTGAAGATCAATGCGGATTATCGTAGTTAAAAAGGAGAATAAACAAACATGGATGCAATGAATATGAATTTACAAAAGGCGGAGGTACTGATTGAAGCACTTCCTTATATACAGAAGTTTAACCGTAAGGTAATCGTGGTAAAGTACGGTGGAAGTGCAATGACGGACGAAGAACTGAAAAAGAACGTCATAAAGGATGTGACTCTTTTAAAGCTGGTTGGTTTTAAGCCTATTGTCGTACATGGTGGCGGAAAAGAAATCAGCCGCTGGGTAGCAAAAGCCGGTAAAGAACCTTCTTTTATCAATGGTCTGCGCGTGACGGATGAAGAAACAATGGAAATCGCAGAGATGGTACTTGGCAAAGTAAATAAATCATTGGTTTCCATGGTACAGGAGCTGGGTGTGAATGCAGTTGGTATCAGTGGCAAAGATGGAGGACTCTTAACAGTAGAGAAAAAGTATTCTGATGGTAAAGACATTGGATTTGTTGGTGAAATTTCCTCTGTAAATACCAAAATACTGGAGGATCTTTTAGAAAATGATTTCCTTCCGATCGTAGCACCAATTGGTTTGGATGATCAGTTTCAGACCTACAATATTAATGCAGATGATGCTGCATGTGCGATAGCAAAAGCCATGAATGCAGATAAGCTTGCATTTTTGACAGATATTGAAGGGGTATATAAGGATCCCGAGGACAAGAGCACATTCCTTTCACGCCTGACTGTCAGTGAGGTGGATGCGTTGATTGAGAATGGATACATCGGAGGCGGTATGCTCCCGAAGCTTCATAACTGTACAGATGCAATCAAGAATGGTGTTAACCGTGTTCATATTCTGGATGGAAGAAAGGCACATACGCTGCTTGTTGAGTTCTTTACCAATACCGGTATTGGAACGATGTTCTTCCCAGATGAGGAAAAGGAGAATTTGTTATGAAAACAGAACAATATATCAATGAAGCAGAACAGGTGATTCTGCATACTTATAATAGGTTTCCTGTTGTTTTGGAAAAAGGTGACGGATGTTATTTATATGATGTCGATGGAAAGAAGTACTTGGATTTTGTAGCAGGAATAGCGGTTCATGCATTGGGACATAATTGTAAAGAGTTAAATGATGCATTAAAGGGACAGATTGATCAACTGATCCATGTTTCTAATTTGTACTATAATGTTCCTGTTATTGAAGCTGCAGAGAAGATAACCAAAGCGTCAGGAATGGATCGAGTGTTTTTTACAAACAGCGGAGCTGAGGCAATTGAGGGAGCTGTTAAAACAGCACTAAAATGTGCATATACAAAGGATGGAAGTGCGGATCATGAAATCATTGCCATGGAGCATTCGTTCCACGGACGTACAATGGGTTCACTTTCTGTAACCGGAAATGAAAAATATCGTGCACCATTTGATAGTTTCTGTGGCGCTGTCAAGTTTGCAAAGTTTAATGATTTGGATAGTGTGAATGCACTTGTAACAGATAAGACCTGTGCAGTCATTATGGAAACAGTACAGGGAGAAGGCGGTCTGTATCCTGCAGAAGAAGCATTTCTTAAGGGCGTTCGTAAGTTATGTGATGAAAAAGGACTCCTATTGATCCTTGATGAAATTCAATGTGGAATGGGACGCTGTGGAGAAATGTTTGCATGGCAGAAATATCAGGTGAAACCGGATGTGATGACAGTGGCAAAAGCACTTGGATGTGGAATTCCTGTAGGAGCATTCCTGATGACGCAAGAGGTAGCAGACAATGGTTTATGTGCCGGTGATCATGGCACAACATATGGTGGGAATCCACTGGCAACGGCAGCAGTCAGCAAGGTGCTTGATTTATATGAAGAACAGAATATCGTTGAACATGTGAAATCTGTTTCAGCTTATTTGGTAAAGCGTCTGGATGAGCTTGTATCAAAACATGAATGTCTGATCGAACGTCGCGGACTCGGACTGATGCAGGGACTGGTGACCAAGCAGCCGGCAAAGGAAATCGCAGATCTTGCTTTGGAGCAGGGACTTTTAGTGATTACAGCCGGAGCAAATGTATTAAGGATGGTTCCGCCATTGGTTATTACGAACGAGCAAGTAGATGAAATGATTGATTTGTTGGAGAAATGTTTATGAATACAGGATCTTCTCGATTAATAGCTTTTTTACTGGTACTTGTTTTATTAGGTGGGATGGTTTATGTCGCTTTAACACAGGACGGACCGGTTCTTTCCTCAAAACTGAAAGTAGTGGATGATGAAGTAATCGACACATCAAGGGAGCAGGCTAAAAAGGATGCCCCCTTGATTTTGTGGTACACAGACGAGAGTCTGACAGACTATTTGAACAGTATGGCACTTGCTTATCAAGAAGAGACTCAGATAAAAGTAACACCTGTTCTTATGAGCGGAGTGGAATACCTGGAGCAGATCAACCGTGCTTCTGTCGATAACAAAGACTTCCCAGATCTATATATTACAAGTAATGATAATCTGTTAAAGGCTTATTATGCCGGCCTTGCTGAACCAATTCAAGATAAGGATCAGGTCGTCATACCGAAGAATTATCCGCAGACAGCATTGCATGCGGTTGCGTGTGATGATTCGTATGTGGCATATCCTTTTTATTACGAAACAAATTTCTTTTTATATAATAAGACTTTCATGGCTGACTTAGCAAAAAAATCGATAGAAACAGAAGCAGATCTTGCAGAGGGCATGGAAGCAACTGCGAATATTGAAGCAGCAGAAAGTGAGGAAGCCGCCGCTGATGTGGTTATGGGTGAGGATGATGCAAATGCGGAAGTATCTCAAAATCAGCTTGCGGAAGGAACCGATGAGGAGCAGTATGAGCTTTCACAAGAAGTGCTTACACAGATGTCGACTATGATTCCATCTACGATTAATGATATTCTGGCATTTGCAGATAATTATGATGCACCGGAAACAGTAGAAAATGTCTTTAAATGGGATGTATCAGATATTTTCTATAATTATTTCTTTGTAGGAAACTACATTGATGTAGGGGGCGAAGATGGCGATAACAATGCCAGCTTTCATGTTTACAATCAGGAAACCATTGACTGTCTGCAGGTTTATCAGGATTTGAATCAGTTCTTCTCGATTGATTCAAAGGCAGTTACATATGATACGATTTTAGAAGAATTCATTCAAGGAAAAACAGTTTTTACTGTTGCAACAACAGATGCCATTGCAAAAATTGAAGAGGCAAAATCAAAGGGTGAATTTGACTATGAATATGGCGTGGCAGTCCTTCCGAACATCAGTGACAAACTTGTAGCAAGAGGTCTCTCTGTAACAAATGGAGTTGTAATCAATGGATATTCAAACAGACCGGATCAGGCAAATGCATTTGCCAAGTATCTGACTTATGAAAATCTAGATACGCTTTATAAGCGTTCCGAAAAAATCGCGTGTAGATATGGACTTGAATACGATAATCCGGAAATTAATAATACCATGCTTGAATATCAGAAATCAGTTTCGATGCCTAAAATGATTGAAGCAAGTAACTTCTGGATGCAGCTTGAAATTACTTTTACAAAGATTTGGAACGGAAGTGATCCGGAGTCTGAATTGGTAGCACTTGCTGAGTTGATCGGAAGCCAGATTGATGAAATCGGATACGATATACCTGAACAGGAATCTATCAGTGCGGGTGCGGACAGTGATGTGAAGTAAAGTATGGAATATTAATTTTGAATATTTAATTTAGCAATTTACAGGAAAACAAAGTGATCGGTTTACAAACATTTGCGACGGTTTCGTGAATTAACTCCTGACTTCGACTAGACAATCTCAGCGTGGCTTCGATTGTGAGTCTGCGTAGGGAGTGGATTTCACGAAATCTAAGAGCGCAAATTATTGTTTGTAAACCGGTCACTTTGTTTTCTTTGGTGAAAATGCCAGTCAGGGGGACGTGTGTCGATTTCATTAGTGGAGTGAATTTTTTTGCCAAAAAGGGGGAAGACTAATGAGAGTGTAATAGGTGTTTGTGAACAGGTTTCATGAATTTGTGAGGAGATAATTGTTATGGTGATTGGGATTTTGATTGCGTTGCTTTCGGGTGCGTTAATGAGTATTCAGGGAGTGTTTAATACGGAGGTGACGAAGACAACGGGAATTTGGCTGTCAGCGGGATTTGTACAGCTGACGGCGTTAATAGTCTGTGTGATTGGTTGGTGGATTAGTAGAGAAGGGGATGTTGCAAGCATTATGCAGGTGCGTCCGAGGTATCTGTTGACCGGAGGGATATTAGGTGCGTTGATCACATTTACTGTCATCAAAAGCATGGCAGCTCTTGGTCCGGCAAAAGCAGTTCTTCTGATCGTGGTTTCACAGTTGATTGTTGCGTATGTCATCGAATTATTTGGCTGGTTTTTAGTAGAGCAGCAGCCATTCGAGTGGAGAAAACTTATCGGGATGGTTATCAGCATTTTAGGTATTATCATATTCAAATACAAATAAGGAGAATGAGACAAAGAAATTCTGTTTCTATTTCATATTTTTTTATGTTATACTAACTATACGGACATAGAGGGGCTTCTATTATAGAATGGGAGACTATGTATCGTGAAAAGAATATGGAACAGAATATTTATGCAGAGCGTTCTTGTACTGATGATATCGTCTGTGTGCTGTGGATGCAAACAGGCAGAAGACGAAACGAAAGCGATGATCTTATCTGATCAGGAAGTGAATGGACAAGAGCTTACAGTTTTTGATAAAACGAATGGCTCGGATGACCGGATGGCGCAAGAAACATCAGGTTCGGGAAGCGAGTGTATGTCGCAAGAAGAACAGACATCTTCAGAAGGGCAACAGCTTGCGAAGCAAGAGCAGGCAGTTCAAATAACACCTGCTATATCTGTGTATGTATGTGGTGCAGTTTTACATGCAGGGGTATATGAATTACATGCAGGAGCACGTGTGAATGAAGCAGTTCTTATGGCAGGCGGGCTGAATGAAAATGCTGCAGAATGGTATCTGAATCTGGCTACTGTTTTGACGGATGGCGAGAAGATCTATGTACCAACCACAGAAGAGCTGGAAGCGCAAAATAAGACCGGAATGGACTTAGTGACCAATACGCAAACCAAAGCCGCAGGTCAAGATCAAACCGCTGATTTGATTGACATCAATACAGCATCGGCGGAGCAGTTAACAGCAATTCCGGGGATCGGAGTGGCAAAGGCAAACAGTATTATTGCATACCGTGAGACAAAGGGTGCCTTTCAAAAGCCAGAGGACATTATGAATGTTGAAGGAATCAAAGAAGGAATGTATCAGAAAATGAAGGATTACATGATAGTCAGATAGCAGGAATGAGAGAGAGGGTATTATGAATAGGGTTTTAGTTGTTGATGATGAAAAATTAATTGTAAAAGGAATCCGTTTCAGCCTGGAGCAGGATGGAATGGCTGTAGATTGTGCATATGATGGTGAAGAAGCGGTGAGACTTGCAAAAGAAAACGAATATGATATTATTTTGCTTGATCTGATGCTTCCAAAATTATCAGGACTCGAGGTATGCCAGCATATTCGTGATTTCTCGAATGTACCGATCGTGATGTTGACGGCAAAAGGTGAGGATATGGACAAGATTCTCGGCTTAGAATATGGCGCAGATGATTATATTACCAAGCCCTTTAATATCCTTGAGGTAAAGGCACGTATCAAAGCAATTATGAGAAGAACGACGAAAAAAGCGGAAAAGGATGAAAAGCCGAATGTCCTTGATATTAAAGGAATGCATATGGAGCTTGAAAATAAACGAATTTCTATTGACCAGAAGGAAATCAATCTGACGACAAAGGAATTTGATGTATTGGAGCTTCTTGTTTTGAATCCGAATAAGGTTTTTTCAAGAGAAAAACTGTTGACGACAGTATGGGGAACTGAATATCCGGGAGATGTCAGAACTGTGGATGTACATATAAGACGTTTACGTGAAAAGATAGAGGAAAATCCAAGTGAACCGCGGTACGTACATACCAAATGGGGACTCGGATATTATTTTCAGGCATAGAAGAGATAGAGTTATGATATATAAGAAGGTGTGAGTGTCATAGGAAGAATCAGAGAGAGACTGGGTAGGAGCAGACTTGTACGCAGTTTAAAATTAAGGATTTTTATGATTATTCTGGCGGTGGGTATTATACCCAGCGCCATTATACACGTTACTGTGCTGAAAAATTATGAGGAGCGTGCAGTTTCGCTGCGTATTTCCGATGTACAAAATCAATGCAAAATCCTTTCCAATCATTTATTTACATATAATTATCTGGCAGATACGTCAGCTGATGTTGTAAACAGCGAATTGGAGCAGCTTTCTAATTTCTATGATGGCAGGATCATGGTCATAGATTCGTCTTTTAGAGTGGTGAAAGATACTTATGCATTGAACGAGGGAAAGACGATCATTGCCGAAGAGGTGATCAAATCGTATCGAGGAGAGTTTATTTCACATTATGATGAAAAGAATCATTACATAGAGATGACAATTCCGATCAATGATCCGGTGACGCAGAAAATGGTGGGTGTTATGCTTACCAGTGTGTCAACGGATAGTATTGTTGACAGTATTGAAATCTTGGGGCAGAAGGCACTGATTTTAGAAATGTGTATGGCTGTCATCATTGTAATTCTTGCTTATATACTGGCTATTGTTTTACTGAAACCGTTTACGAGAATTATCCATGCGATCAACGAAGTAAAGGATGGATATACAGAAGAGGAAATATCTGTTCCCGATTATCTGGAAACAGAATCGATCACAGATGCATTTAATCAAATGTTAGCGAGAATGAAGGTGCTTGATACTTCGAGACAGGAATTTGTATCAAATGTCTCGCATGAATTAAAAACACCGCTTACGTCTATGAAGGTACTTGCAGATTCGCTGATCGATCAGGAGGATGTACCGGTTGAGCTGTATCGGGAATTTATGTCGGACATTGCAAAAGAAATCGATCGTGAAAATACAATCATCAATGATCTACTGTCGCTTGTTAAGATGGATAAGACGGCGTCGGTTCTGAACATTGAATCAAGGGATATTGATGAATTGTTAGAAAACATACTGAAGAGATTACAGCCGATTGCAGAGAAAAAGAATATCGAGCTTGTACTGGAGACAGTGCGTGATGTGACGGCTGAAATAGATGAAGTAAAGTTTACACTTGCCCTGACCAATCTGATCGAAAATGCGATCAAGTATAATATAGATAATGGCTGGGTACACGTCAGACTGGATGCTGATCATCAATTCTTTACGATTGAAATATCGGATTCCGGTATTGGTATCCCGGAGGAGGCGCAGGGGCATATTTTCGAGCGTTTCTACCGTGTAGACAAATCACATTCTACAGAAATTGATGGAACAGGTCTTGGTCTGGCGATTACAAGAAACGCGATTCTAATGCACCGTGGCTCGATCAAAGTGGCATCAGGAGAAGAAGTGGGAACTGTATTTACAGTCAAATGTCCGCTGAATTTTATTAATGGACAAGGAGTCAGCTAGCAGGAGGTAACAAATGGAGAAAATGATCGTTCACAAACTATATAGATTCGGTCTGTTATTTTTGCTGCTTTGTCTGTTTCAGACTGCTATGACAGGTTGTGCAGGAGATAAGGATTTACAGCCGGATGCGGAGAATACAGGCTTTTATGTATATTATATCAATAAGGCAGAAACGAAAGTAGTAGCTGTTCCATATGAATTACAGTCGGATTCGACTGAGGAGCAGATTATGGAATGTCTTGCTGTATTAGAGTCGGTTTCGGATGATACAGATCTGAAACGTCCGATCAGCAGTAAGACCAACGTACTAGATTATTATCTAGACGAAGAACAGCTGGTTATTGATTTTGATGAGAACTATCTAGAGGCAGACAGAGGACGAGAGGTTTTATGCAGAGCTGCTATTGTCAGGACTTTGACGCAGATCAAGGGTGTAGAGTGCGTATCATTTCTTGTGAGCGGAAATCCGCTTTTGGACGCGAATGAACAACCCATCAGTGTCATGACAGCAGAGACATTTATCGATCATACCGGTGATGAGATTAATTCGTATGAAAAAGCGCGTCTCACATTATATTTTGCAAATGAAAGCAGGACTGCTTTGATTGCAGAGCAGGAGACTGTCACCTACAGTAGTAATATTTCCATGGAAAAACTGGTAGCTGAGCATATTATTCAAGGACCGGCCTATCAGGGATATTATCCGACGGTTTCACCAAATACGAAGCAGTATAGCATCGTGGTGAAGGATGGTATTTGTTATGTCAACTTAAGTGAGGATTTTCTGACACTTGATCAGGGGGTTACTGAGGATCTGGTCGTGTATTCTCTTGTGAATTCACTGACAGAGCTTCCAAACATCAATAAAGTGCAGATTT
>JAAYYM010000457.1 GCA_012515365.1 Clostridia bacterium | reverse complement strand
CTACCTGCTTTCCCCGGATGAAATTGCCGAAAAACCAGTTGAAGAGTTAAACAAAATTCTCAAAAATGTGTTCACATTTGACAATTTTCGATGGCAACAGGAAAACGGAATACGGATTTCTGAACCCTTCCGTGCTGACGGATTGAACCGTGTGCTTTATAAATGCCCCCACTGCAAAAAGGAAGGACAGATGATCGGCAAGGGAATTCATTTGACCTGTAATTCCTGCAACAAAAGATATGAGTTGACAGAGTTGGGATACCTTGCTGCGCTGGACGGAGATTCCGCTTTTGTTCATGTTCCGGACTGGTACGAATGGGAACGCAATGAAGTCCGGGGTGAAATTGAACGTGGAGAATATCATCTGGCCACAGAGGTTGATATTTACATGATGGTGGATTTCAAGCAAATCTACAAGGTTGGATGCGGTAAGCTGACGCATTCAGCCGAGGGGTTTCACCTGACTGGCTGTGATGGAAAGATTGATTTCCGGAAGCGACCGATTGCTACCTATGGGTTATATGCGGATTACAACTGGTATGAAATCGGCGATATGATCTGTATCGGCGATCATGATAAAATGTTCTACCTCTTCCCCAAAGGCTCCGGTGATATCGTTGCAAAAACTCGTTTGGCAACGGAGGAGCTTTACAAGCTTGCAAGAAATAAGCATATATGAAGCATTGTTAAAGTAGATCCTGTTTGAAGATGATCAGCATTTGGCAATAGCAGCAGTCTGCCTTCGATGCATTTTGCATAATGATAAAAGCAAATTGAGATTCACGAACCTTCGATAAGAACAATTGCCTTTAGTATTTTGTTAAGAGCCACAATAGCGTGGTAAATATTAGTATGTGAATCTTTTATTCTTTATGAATGTACTACAGCTTAGTTATTTGCAAGGAGGAAACGGGACAATGATAATTACTGTCAAAGATGAGTATTCAAAAAAAAGACCGGAGAAACCGAATAATTTATATCGGTTTCATTTATTAATATGTGTAATAGTCTATATTGTTCTAAATATATTGATAATTTATCTGTCATCACAACCGCAGGAGTTCTTTAATAACTTCAGTAAATATACATTAATCGCAATCTTATCGCAGGGACAGGTATTAGCAGTCGTATTTATTACGCTGATACCAATAAAAAAGGGTCATCGGGTTGCTTTTTTACTTTGCAGTATCTCGGCTATTATCACTCTTCTGAATGTTTTATCCAGCGGAACGTTTTATACACTTCCAGGCGTTATTATACCTATTACTTCCATTATCATTTGTGTGATTATTAATAGTTTTAAATACCGACAGAATCTTTACTCAATGGAACGGAGAGCCTATCCATCCAGACAGTATTACCGGTTGGTTCAGGGAGTTTATTCAAAGAACAGACCTGCCACAGGTTTCTATACATTCTCTCCGGCATACGAATATTACGCTACTAATTGCTGCAGGAGTTCCGCTGAGAACCGTGTCATACCGAGCAGGCCATGCGCAGACCTCTACCACCGCAAACATCTACTCCCATGCGATAAGGACGGCGGATGAGATGGCTGCTGATGTGCTGGATGATATCTTGAAACCGAAGATTGGGGAACGGGGTAGTACGGCGGGATAGTTGCAACAGAAATGCCTCCAGAGGATATTCTATATATTGCAATTGTGTGATTTGGAGGCTATCTCCTCCTTATATTGCCTTAATGCCCCTTTTGCTTGAGAATCACATGTTTTTAGCAGCCTATTTTGAAGCATATCACCTTTATCACTTGCATAAAAAATAAAAAAACCATCGGGTAAGTAATAATCTTCAAAAATGGCTTCTTTTTTTTCATTATATGAAAGTATACTGCCGAGGCAACTATCGAAGATGACTGCGGTTTTAAGCATCACATTATTTTCCTTATACTTAGTTCTTAAAAACTCTATTG
>JAAYYM010000456.1 GCA_012515365.1 Clostridia bacterium | reverse complement strand
TTTGTAATGAAAGGATCCAGACCGTATTCTTCAATCTGCTCTTTTCCATCCAGACCAAGCAGCTTTTCTACCTCTAATTCTACCGGAAGTCCATGCGTATCCCAGCCGGCTTTTCTTGGAACCATTTTCCCTTTCATGGTCTGATATCTTGGGATCATATCCTTAATAACACGAGTCAGAACATGACCTATATGCGGTTTACCGTTTGCTGTTGGAGGTCCGTCATAAAAAGTATAAGTTTCACCTTCTTTTCTGTTTTCCATACTTTTTTCGAAGATGTGATTTTCACTCCAAAACTTCTCAATTGCTTTTTCTCTTTCGACAAAGTTCAAATTGGTAGATACTTTCTCGTACATGTCAGTCATCCTTTCTTAATAAAAAAGACCTCGTCCTGTATTAGGACGAGGTCATAGTATTATCGGTCACTCGGGTCACCACCTGATACAACATACACCAAAATAAGTATATGGTTTCCGGTAACGGTGGAAATCCGTCAGTACTTACTGGACGGGAATACGCTCTATCGTTCAGTCTGAGGCTCAGAAGTGATCTTCCATCATATCTTACTGGTACCGGTCTCTCACCACCACCGGCTCGCTTTGTCGTTCGGACATGATTTACTGTCTTCATCGTAGCCTTTTTCATTTATATTCTGCTATAGCGATTATACGGTCAATTCCATAAACTTGTCAAGAATTTATTATTTCCAGCCATCTGTGTTTTTCACTGTAATACTTGTATACAACCATGTAAGAGTATATAATAAGAAGTAAGCACATATATCTAATTCTATTATTCCTGTCGGAGGTAAACAAATGAAATCATTTATGGACAAAGACTTTCTGCTTGAAACTGAAACCGCGAAAAAACTTTTTCACGATTATGCTGATAAAATGCCGATCGTAGATTATCACTGTCACATCAACGCAAAAGAGATTGCACAGGACAGACAGTTTGATAATATGACACAGCTTTGGTTAGGTGCTGATCATTATAAATGGCGCCTGATGCGCTCAGCCGGAGTCGAAGAACACTATATTACCGGGGATGCATCCGATCAGGAGAAATTCTTTAAGTGGGCCGAGGTACTGGGGAATGCTATCGGAAATCCTTTATTTCACTGGAGTCATTTAGAGCTGCAGCGTTATTTTGATTATCATGGTGTATTAAATGAACAGACTGCTAAAGAAGTCTGGAATCTTTGCAATGAAAAGCTGAAAGACCCTATGATGTCGGCAAAGAATCTGATCCTGCGATCTCATGTAACGACAATCTGTACAACAGATGATCCTATCGATTCTCTGAAATGGCATAAAGAAATCTCAAACGATCCTTCCTTTGAAGCTTCTGTTTTTCCGACTTTTCGTCCGGATCGTGCCATGAATCTGGAAAAGCCAGACTATACTGATTATCTCGAGCAGCTCTCAGGAGTCAGCTATATCTCCATTCACTCTTTTCAAACCCTGATAGAATCACTGCAGTCGCGTATGGATCATTTTTCCGATGCCGGTTGTAAAATCTCTGATCATGGCTCTGATTATGTGATGTATGAGCCTGCTGATGCAGATGAAATAGAATCAATTTTTTCCAAACGCTTATGCCAGGAAACCCTGACTCCTCTTGAAATACGTAAATTTAAAACAGCCTTTATGCTTGCCTTAGGAAAAGAATATCATAAGAGAAACTGGGTAATGCAGCTTCATTATGGCTGCAAGCGCGATAATAATCAGACTGCATTTAAGACACTTGGGGCAGATACAGGCTTTGACTGTATCGGAAATCCGGCACCTGTCGCACAGCTGATTGATTTTATGAACGCCCTAAATCTTACAAATGAGCTTCCCAAAACAATCCTATACAGTCTAAATCCAAATGATAATGAAACGCTCGGAACAGTCCTCGGCTGCTTTCAAAATTCTGATACTATTGGTAAGATTCAGCATGGATCGGCATGGTGGTTTAATGATCACAAAACCGGAATACAAAATCAGATCACCTCACTTGCCAATTTAGGTTATCTGGCCGGATTTGTAGGGATGCTGACTGATTCAAGAAGTTTTCTTTCTTATACCAGACATGAATATTTCCGAAGAATCCTATGTAATTACATCGGAAACCTTGTCGAAAACGGAGAATATCCTGCTGATAGCCAAGTGCTTGGCAAATTAGTGGAGCAGATTTCTTATCATAATGCAATGAAATATTTTGGATTCTGATTTTCTTTGAATCATGATTATTCATTGATTTATTTTCGGATGTGACGTATGATAAAGTTCATAAAATCATACCTTTAGGAGGGGATCCGCATGAATTATGATAACCTTACTCTGCTTACTGATCTCTATGAGCTGACCATGATGCAGGGATATTACAAAAACAGGAATCGTAATGATACAGTCATATTTGATATGTTCTACCGCAATAATCCACTTGATAACGGATATGCTATTGTTGCAGGACTGGATCAGGTCATTGACTATATTAATCACTTAAGCTTTTCTCAAAAAGATATCGACTATCTAAAAAGTCTGGGAATCTTTGAAGATGATTTCTTGAATTATCTGAAGGATTTTAAATTTTCAGGAGATATTTACTCTATTCCTGAGGGAACCGTTATTTTCCCACGTGAGCCAATCGTAAAAGTAATTGCACCTATTATGGAAGCTCAGCTGATCGAAACAGCGATCCTAAATATCATTAACCATCAAAGTCTGATCGCC
>JAAYYM010000455.1 GCA_012515365.1 Clostridia bacterium | reverse complement strand
TTATGGACTGCCGGATTTGACTAATTCAGCAGGTGTTCATACAAATGCAGTATATGGATTTCTGAATATTATGCTTAAGATTATAGAAGAGGAGCAGCCACAGTATCTGGTGGTTGCGTTTGACGTTAAGGCACCTACTTTTAGACATGAGATCTATAAGGAATATAAAGGCACCAGAAAACCGGCTCCGGCGGAGTTTCGCGAGCAGGTTCCGTTGATCAAAGAAGTTCTATTATCCATGCAGGTGAAGATGATAGAAAAACCCGGACTGGAAGCAGACGATCTGTTGGGAACACTTGCGAAACGTGCAGAAAAAGAGGGCATGGCAGTATCACTGGTTTCAGGAGACCGAGATCTTTTGCAGATTGCATCAGATAATATTAAGATCAGAATGCCAAAGACAAAGGGTGGTAAAACTGAAATTAAGGATTACTATGCCAAGGATGTGCTGGAGGAATATCAGGTAACGCCACTGCAGATCATTGAACTGAAGGCATTGATGGGAGATTCTTCAGATAATATCCCCGGCGTACCTAAGATCGGAGAAAAGACAGCTACACAGCTGATTGTTTCGTATGGTACAATTGAAAATCTGGAAGGACACATTGATGAAATTACAAAGAAAAGCATCAGAGAAAGCCTTCAGGAGAATTTTGAACTGGCCAGATTAAGTAAGGTACTTGCAACTATCAATATAAATGCTGAGCTTGATATGACGATAGAGGATGCCAGGATTTCAGAACTTTATACAAAAGAAGCTTATGTATTGATGAAAAAACTTGAATTTAGAAATCTGCTTTCACGTTTTTCACAGGAAAACAGACAACAGATGCAGCAGAGCTTCGTAAATAATAAAAGGCTGACAGAACCGGAGCAGCTTGAACAGTTGATTCAGGATGTGAAAAATTCCGCGCATATTGGGATACAGCTTATCACGGATGAAGAGCTGTTAGGTCTTTCACTGACCTATTCAGAGGAAAACAGTTATTGGATCGAGTGCGGCAGTTATTTGTCCCCTGTTGATCTGGTAAGAGCCATTCAGACTATCGTCAGACAGAATCCGGACGTTACATTTGAAACCTTTGATTTGAAACAGTTCTATTATGATATTGATGTCAAGGAAGAAAATCCATTCCTTACATTAACAGATGAAGAAAGAAAACAAGAGCAGCAGAAAACGATTTCTCTGCTAGAACCTCATATGTCTGATATTTTGCTGGCAGCCTATTTGCTGAATCCGCTGAAAAGCGATTACTGTTGCGAAGACATTGCCAATGAATATCTGGGAATGTCACTTGAGGAGAGAAAAGAGCTGTTTGGTAAGGCGTCGTTACGCCAGATCATGACAAATCAGCCGGAGGAGTTTCTCTCTTATGTATGTAGTCTTTCACGAATTGCATATCAGACGATGCCGATTTTAAAAGAACGTCTTAACGAAACCAATATGCTGTCTTTATATCAGAAGATTGAGCTTCCGCTTTGCCATTGCCTTTATGATATGGAGGTTGAAGGAATTGCAGTTCGGGCATCAGAGCTAATGATTTATGGACAGAAACTCAGAGAACAGATCAAGCTGCTTGAAGACAGTATTTATGAACAGGCTGGAGAGACATTTAATATCAACTCTCCGAAACAGCTGGGAGAGCTGCTGTTTGGAAAAATGGGAATCCCTGGAGGGAAAAAGACGAAGACGGGGTATTCCACATCAGCAGATGTATTAGAGAAATTACAGTCTGATTATCCGATTGTAGCCGATATTCTAGAGTACAGAGGACTTACAAAGCTAAATTCGACTTATGCGGAAGGACTTGCAGGGTATATCGATCAGAGTGGACGCATCCACAGTCACTTTAATCAGACAATTACAGCGACAGGGCGTATCAGCAGTACAGAACCGAATCTTCAGAATATTCCTGTGAGAATGGAGCTTGGCAGACAGATCCGCAAGGTATTTGTTCCAAAGCCGGGATATATATTCATGGATGCGGATTATTCGCAGATCGAGCTTAGACTGTTAGCACATATGTCAGGAGACAAAAAGCTGATAGAAGCATACAACCGTGAGGATGATATCCATGCGATCACAGCCTCTCAGGTATTTCACGTTCCGTTTGAAGAGGTGACACCGCTTCTTAGAAGAAATGCAAAGGCAGTTAATTTTGGTATTATCTATGGCATCAGTTCATTTGGACTCAGTCAGGATTTAAGTATTTCGCGCAAAGAAGCGAAAGAATATATCGAACATTATTTTGAAACCTATCCGCAGGTGAAGCTGTTTCTGGACGGACTTGTGGAGGCAGGGAAAAAACAAGGCTATGTTGAAACGATGTTTCATAGACGCAGACCTGTTCCAGAGCTGTCTTCCTCGAATTTTGTCCAGAGGAGTTTCGGTGAGCGTGTTGCGATGAATGCACCGATTCAGGGAAGCGCAGCAGACATTATGAAGCTTGCCATGATACATGTTCATGACAGGCTGCTAAAGGAAGCTCTAAAGTCAAGAATTATTTTACAGGTGCATGATGAATTATTGATCGAGACGGCTGTGGATGAGGAAGCGCAGGTAGCACGGATTCTGGATGAAGAGATGAAATCTGTTGCTGCACTTTCAGTTTCATTGGAAATAGATACACATACCGGAAGCAACTGGTATGATGCAAAGTAGGAAAAACGAGATGAAAATAATCGGGATTACAGGTGGCGTCGGTGCCGGAAAGACAGAAGTTCTTTCCTTGATCAAAAGAAACTGCAAATGTAAAATCGTATTAGCAGATGAATTGGCAAACAGCCTAAAGGAACCGGGACAAAGCTGTTATGAGAAAGTAGTTGAGCTGCTCGGAACGACAGTTCTTGATCCGGATGGAACCATTAATAAAAAGAGAATGGCAGAGCGTATTTTTAGAAAAGATGCGCATGCGCTTTTAGAGCAAGTTAATCAAATCATTCATCCCATGGTCAGACAGGAAATACTTGCTTTGATACAAGAGGAAACAGAGCGTAAGTGCGTGGATTACTTTTTTATAGAAGCGGCACTGCTTTTAGAAGACGGATACAGAGAAATCTGTGATGAAATCTGGTTTATTAAGACTGACCGGACGATCAGAGAAAAACGTCTGATAGAAAGCCGTGGATATTCAAAGGAAAAAATCATGCAGATCATGGAAAAGCAGTTTGATGATCAGACATTTGAACAGCTATGTGACGAAGTGATCAATAATAGTGAAGATCTCATTCACACAGAGCATCAGATCAAGCTGTTGATACAAAAGAAACAAGCTGAAAATTCATAGTGGTTCAGGGGGATAATTTAGCTATGGCAGAAAACAAAAAATATCCAGGACAGTTAGTCTTTGGGTTGGATATCGGAACAAGGAGCATTGTCGGCACTGTCGGATATAAGACCGGCGAGACTTTTCATGTGGTGGCACAGCAGACAAAAGAACATGAAACAAGAGCCATGCTTGACGGACAGATCCATGACATTGCGAAGGTTGGGAAAACAATCAAGGCAGTTAAGGAAACACTGGAACGACAGATTGACCGTAAACTTAAGGATGTCTGTATTGCAGCCGCAGGGCGTGTGCTTAAGACAGTGACGACTCATGTGGATTATGAGTTTAGTGAGGAGACTGTTGTTTTGCCGGAGCATATCTATACGCTTGATATGCTTGGTGTTGAAAAAGCATATGATGAGTTTCAGCTTGAAAACCATACAGGGATCAAATTTTACTGTGTTGGTTATTCTGTCATGAAATATTATCTGAATCAGTTTCAGATGACTTCATTAGAGAGCCATAAGGCACGCACGATTTCAGCAGATCTGATTGCAACATTTTTGCCGGATGAGGTCGTGGATGGACTATACAGAGCAGTCGAAGTGGCGCAGCTGCAGGTGGTTAACCTGACACTTGAGCCTATTGCAGCGATCCAGGTGGCAATTCCGACGATGTACCGCATGTTAAATATCGCACTTGTTGATGTGGGTGCCGGAACCAGTGATATTTCCATTACTCGTGATGGGAGCATCGTGGCATATGGTATGATTCCAAGTGCTGGAGATAAGATTACAGAGGTGATTGCGAGACATTGTCTGGTAGATTTTAATCAGGCAGAAAAGATTAAGATTGCGGCAAATCGGAAAACAGTGATCAACTATAAGGATATTATGGGACTTTCCCAAAAAATATCTCCACAGGAGGTCGCAGAATTAATAGAAGATGTTATTCAGGATATGGCGCATGAGGTTGCTGAGAAAATCATTGAACTCAATGGTGGAAAACCGGTTAGTGCTGTCTTTATCGTCGGTGGTGGCGGTAAGTGCAACGGTTATTCGAACGCGTTGGCAAGGGAGCTTGGGATTCAGGAAGAGCGTGTCGCTGTCAGAGGAGAAGAAGTCCTTAAAGACATTGACTTCATGACGACAGACGTCAAGCGTGATTCCATGTATGTGACTCCGATTGGAATCTGTTTGAATTTCTATGACCAGAAAAATAATTTTATCTTTGTAAACTTTAATGGGGAACGAATTAAGCTGTATGATAATAATAAGCTGGCAATCGTTGATGCAGCTATGCAGGCAAACTTTCCAAACGAAGGACTTTTTCCAAGACGAGGAGAAGAACTGCACTTTTGTGTAAATGGAAAGAATCGTATGGTGCGTGGAGAATTAGGTGAACCGGCTGTTGTAACTTTGAATGGTGTTCCGACAGGTATTAATGCTCCAATTGTGGCAAATGATAAGATTGTTGTTAAGGAATCCTCTTATGGTGCACCTGCAAAACTAGAGATCCGGAAGCTGCCGGAGTATGACAGCAGCATTCAGGTCATTGTCAACGACCAAAGAATTGTACTTCCTAAATTCGCTGAGGTTAATGGAACTCTACAGTCTGGTTATTATGAAATACAAAACGGCGACGAAATTAAAATGCTGAATTATTATACTGCACAGCAGATCGTCGAGTTTATGGATGTTATATTAAAAGAAGGCACTAAGATTTATATCAATAATAAGCTTGCCGGATTAGAGGATAAGGTGTATGAAAACTTCTCTGTTATCTGGACGATGGAGGATCTGACTCTTTCTGATATAGATGCTTATGAAGATAGTAAGATGGATGAAAAAATAGAGGAATATTTTGATGAAACATATGCTGCATCAGATGAAAATGTAAATGATGAGGATGCACATAAAGCTGAGGATGCACAGAAAACCGAGACAGCA
>JAAYYM010000454.1 GCA_012515365.1 Clostridia bacterium | reverse complement strand
TGCGCCATAGCAGAAGGTGTTGAGCATGAAAAACAGATGCAGTACCTGAAAAATAACAAGTGTGACAAGGTTCAGGGCTATTTCATAAGTAAACCGCTTGATGCTGAAGAGGCAATCGAATTTTTGATAAATTATAACAAGTATTCTATTGGTATAGAAGGAAAGAAAGGTATAAGTGAATGAAAAGGATATTGATGGTATCTCATTGTGTTTTGAACAGCTTTTGCGAGAATCCTCCGGCGAGAGACGACTATCGTGCCGATATTTTAAAGGTTGTGACCGAGAAAAATTTAAGCATTTTTCAATTGCCTTGCCCGGAGTTGTGTTATCAGGGATTGGATCGCAATTCAATATATCCATGCAGTGATGAGGCAGCCGCATACGAAAGATACTGCGAAAGCCTGATGGAACCAATAATCAAGAATATTGATGAATATGAGAAAAACGGAATTGAAATTTCAGGAATAATCGGAATCGAGACAAGCCCTTCCTGCAGCGTAATGGAAAAGGGAGCCATCATGATGAAAGTATTATTTGACCATCTGAAGAAAAAGGGAATAAAAATTTCCATGCAAACGGATATGCCAATAAGAAAAGGAGAAAATCTTTTTATCGAAGAACTAAAAAAAATATAATAAAATATAAAACAATATATCATAATAAGATAACCGTAAAGAAGCGTATATTGTTATATGCTTCTTTTATTATAATTGTAATGCTGTTTGAAAAATAATTTTATTTATAAAAAATCTGTCTGAAAATCCGTTAGATGTAAACATTTGAAAAGAACCAAATCTAAAACATAAAAAGAGAAAATAAAGGAAGAAAAGAAGGAAATTGTTATTCATAATAAACAGATATTGGAGGATATAACGAACAACAAGAGAAAGCGAGACAGGAATATTCATATATGAATTTATATATTCAATTATGAATAAATAAAACAGAAAAGGCTGTTCATTTGCATATTTTTTATTTAAATTTGAATAAAAATATATTTTGGGGTCAAACAAGATTGAAATTTCAACCTTGTTGATTTGGCATGAATCTTGTATTAAATATTTATTAAATAGTAAGCAAGCATAATTTTATTAGAAAGGAAGTGATGTCTTGAAAACAAAAATCGTCTGCTGTCAGATGCAGTCCGGACTGGGCACAAAACAGAAAAACGTTGAAAAGATGGTGAAAAAAATTGAAGAAGTAGCCGGTAATAATGATGTTGATCTGATTATTTTCCCGGAACTTGCAACAACAGGATATGAATGTAGTGAATTATATGACCAACTGGCCGAAACATATCCTGAAGGAGAAAGCATAAAAAAGATTGCTGCAGAAGCAAAAAAATACAAAGTTCACATTGTATTTGGATTTGTAGAAAGTGCCAAAAAAGAAGATAGACCTGTTTTATATAATGCGGCAGTACTTATTGATGATGAAGGGAAACCGCTTGGTTGTTACAGAAAATCACACCTTGTTGATGGAGAGGAAACTAAATACTTTGAAAAAGGCACAGATTACAATGTGTTTGAAACAAAAATCGGAAAAATCGGCATCATGATATGTTGGGATATGGCATACCCGGAAGTGGCAAGGATCCTTGCTCTTAAGGGGGCGGAAATCATCGCAGTTCCGGCAGCGTGGGAAACAGAACCAAACAAAGGCGACTGGGAAATTGTAAATGCTGCAAGATCTTTTGACAATGTAGTTTATCTTGCGTCATGCAACCACGTAGGAACGGATAAGGAATTAAACTTTTTCGGTCGGAGCAAAATATCAGGGCCGCTTGGCAGACCTTTGGCAACGGGGAATGACGGAGAAGAGACTATAAAAGCAACGGTTGATTTGGCACAGTTACCGGAGCTCAGAGAAGGTTATTATGTATTACTAAAAGACAGAAACCCCGAGACTTATGAAGAAATTATAAAACCTAAATAATAGGAGGGAACTATGAGCACTGAAAATTCAAAGGATTTTATGGAACTACTGCAGGAAGAACTGGATTCTCGTATAAATGAGATCGAATCTCCCGGATATGAACACGTACCTTCTTTAACAAAGGGTGATTATGTGGGCATGATATCAGCAGCCATTGTTTGCGTAGTTATTATCGTTATTGGAATAGTATAAATTAATAGCAGAACGGAGATTTATTATGAATAATGAACAAAATGCTAATCAAGAAGCAGTATATGGCATAGCGCCAATGCTCAGCAAAGAAAGAACTCACGGTTTCATGGCGATTGCAGCCGTTACTATAGTATACTCCCTGGCACCTTGGTGTTTTACACAGGGAGGAACTATAATTTCAGTATTAGGCCTTAAAGCGGCCCTTACAAACATGTTGGGAGTAATTGTGCTATTTAGCATCATATACCTATTAACTGTTGTTATACCAACAAGAGAAGGGATAGACACATGGATATACCAACGAGCTGTTTTCGGATATAAAGGGATTGTAATCATATGGTTTGTGGCAATATTTGCAACATGGGGCTGGGAAGCTGTATTGACCGGGATACATGGGACTTCAATCAGTGGACTTTATACCATCGCCACAGGCAATGTGTTACCTGATTCTGTAATACCATGGCTTGGTTCAACCTGTGTCATAGTTGGGTTTATTATAGCATTGATGGGACCCAATATCATAACAAAAATATCATATGTTGTGATACCGGGTGTAGTTATCGCATGTATCGTACTTTTCTACTATGTTTTTTCCAACTACTCATGGAGTGAACTTATGCAGCTGGAAGCTATCTATCCAATAAGCGAAAATTTCCGCGAGAATTATATGGTAGCAACAGAATGGAACCTGGCTTTTGTGTGTGCCTGGTACACTGTACTTGGAGTTATCCCAAGACTTGGAAAATCCGAAAAAGGAAGCTATTGGGGATTCATGGTTGGATATGGAGTTGTGTATGCATTGATTGCATGTGTTGGA
>JAAYYM010000453.1 GCA_012515365.1 Clostridia bacterium | reverse complement strand
TTAAGGTTAAGCAAATTATACAAACTCATGAAACTATTCATATACAACAGCAACTCGAATGCGGCCTGGCAGGAGTCTTTCTTTTCATCACAGGGGTTGTTTTCATAGATCAGGTTTTAGTGTTCCTGCCAGCCGTATTCTTGTATTACATACTATATTTAATCATGTATATCGTGAACCGGATTAAGTATGGTAATAGCTTTGAAGCTTATAAGAATATTCCATTTGAGAAAGAAGCATTCAAAAATGAAAATCAGGTTGAGTATCCAATATTCAGAAATACATTCGCCTGGTTGAAAGAATTGTAGCTTGTTTCTACCTTTTGTATTAGATCTGGGTAATTTGAAAGTGACTGTGTGCTACAAGCAGTCACTTTCTTTTTTAATCAATCAAATCTATTACTATGAAAGAACCAAAACTTTTAAACAGAACTACTGGCTATATACTTCTGTTCTTCTTTTGGATAGGAATTGCCTTTATCATTGTCAGCTATATTAAGTTTGACATGGGTCTTAGAATGGCTGGAGTGTTTATGTCCATACTTTCCGGAATAGCTGCCGGATTATTCGTTTCTCATGACATTCTTGCTGAAAAGTTTAATAAAAGAAATGAGGAGGACGAATTATGATTTCCGAAAATGTACCAAATTCCGAAAGATTTACTGCTTTTTCATGCATGCTTATATGGTTGATAATGGTTGGACTTTATATAGCCTCGGGAATCCTATCGTATCATGTAATGGATCCTAATGGATTTTGTCAGACAATTCTATGGATTATTGGATGGCAGATATTGGCAGCAATAATAGAATTTCTGTTTGCTGCTATTATAATGTGGATCTCATCGATAGAAATGTAATATGGGACCGTTTAAGGACTTTATCGTAGAGAGTGGCCTTGTGATACCTGAAGAGTTTAAATCAGAGCCTCAGGGCCACTCAAATGCGTTCTGGCAGCATTTAGACGGAACCAAGAGTAAATACACCGAGATAGATGATATGCATCTCATAAATATTCTTTTTATGATAAGAAAGAATATTCATTACTATGAAGATATTATCAGGCTTGAAAATATGAACGAATGTGCAATAGAACAGCTTGAATTATTCAAAAAGCAAGATGTTCATGCATCATTTGAAGTACACATGAGAGGATTATACGTTCAAAATAAGGAGGAACACACAAATGTCTGAAGAAATAGAAACAATAATTTATCGTGGCCATGAGATAAAAACATACCATGATGATAATCCGATAGACGATCAGGAAGACTTGTTTAATGCTGGATATCTTATTTATGATCATCGGCAATGTTCAATTGCACCAAAAGGAAAAGATCCTTCATTTGCAGGTGTGATAAATCAACTATGGAGAGAATCCAAGGATGACACAACTGAAATTGATGGAGAATATTGTTTTATCTTTCCTGTATTTGCACATATTCATGGAGATGTTGTATTTTATATAAGTGAACAAAAAGCAAGAAGATACGAACCAACAGGATTTGATATATCAATGAAAGGATTTGTCGTAATCAAACAATGCGAAGAATTTCATTACAAAGACGTCGCATTAGAAGAGGCTCATAGGATAGTTAAAAGCTATAATATGATGTTAGCCGGAGAAATATATGGATATAAATCTGATTTCGGATCATGCTGGGGCTTTTGGGGCCAGGATGGATACAAACAAATGATTGCAGAGGCAAAAGACGAAATTGATGGAGAGTTACATTATCTCATGAGAAAACGTTTGGAAATTCTTAAGCGTTACATTAAAAATAAAGTTCCAATAATCTATCGTAAATTACCGGAGGTTGCATAATGAGTAAACACATAGTTAAAATTGAAGATTTCAAGGATTATGAACATCAAACTATCCTTGCCGCAACATCAGACTCTCCCAAAAAAATCATTCAGAAGACATATCTTCGTCAGATTAGTCCTGGAAGGCATGAACTTGTAAACGTGATAGAAGTGTGGAGACTTGGAAAGCTTATAACTTCAACATCTCACCTTCAGCTTGCAATAGCTGCGTACAATAAAATCTGATCAAAGAATTTATTTTCTTATTCGAATTTTATATATTTGACTGAACAATTAAAAACAAGGAGGTACAATGAAAACATTTCTCAAATTTTTCCTTGTTCTTGTCGTAATTGCAATGGCCGGCCCCGCTGTCGCCAATGCACCCCCGGCAGAACTTGACACAGGCATGGAATATGCTATAATTACAAACCAGGAATTCGACGCATCCGCAGTAATACTGCCTTCAGCCGACAATTATGTTGTATCCGGCCTCATCGCGTCATTCAATTCAGATCAGGGTATCCTGTACAGATCCGTTAGTCAGGAGGGCGTGGCAGTTCCCACGATACGATCTGGAGTCAGTTTTACATACGGTTATTTTTATAATAGATCATTAAGCCAGGATTTGTCAACGGGAATACCATATATCGAATGGTTAAGACCAGAGTTCCTTCGAAGGGAATAAATAAAATAACTCATAACCTGGAGAGTGGCAGAAATGCCACTCTTTTTTTTGTACCAATACAAAGCATAATCATGAAAATACCTGCATTACACTATGCTATTTCAGATGATGACATAAGACCTGCTCTGGAATCAGTATGGGTTGGAAAAGAAGACACAGTTGCAACTAATGGACACATTCTTGTTGTTCACAAAACGAAAACACTATTTGGAGAAGAGTTTGCTAATTCTGTTCCAGAAGAAGGAATACGTCTCACAAGAAGAATGATTATTGATATTCGTAAGCGTGAGGTTGAGGAAGTACGGTTATCCGAGGATAAAACAATGATTACATTGCTTCCGAGTATCATGCTTTCTCATATCCTTCCGACAATAGGATATAAGCTTCCTAAGGATATTCCTGCAATGCCGGATTACAAAAAAGTTATTCCAAAGAAAGCGGAATCAAAGCCTATCGATAAAATTAAGTTTAATCCGAATCTTATTGATGATCTTCACAAAGCAATGTCACCCGATCCGCGTAACAAGCTTTTCCTGATATTTTATTTCAGATCAGCAGACAAAGGATGCCTTGTCATACCATCAACTGATGATCCGGATTATAAAGATTCTTATGCAGTTATTATGCCTGCTATGCTTTGATAAATTATTATATTTGAACAAAGTTCTTTAAGATATTGTCATTGGAGGTCTAAAGAATAATATGACCGGACCCGGGTTCGACTCCCGGCAGCTCCACGGGAAGCAATCAATAGACTTTTAGATACGCAGTCGAATAAAGCACATAAGAATTGCGTATTGCTGAATAGCTATGTGTGCCTAATTGATTGCTTCTATCTCATCACTTGCCAGTGTTCGCTAATCCGTCGCGATAGTACGGCGAGCTAAGAAGATGCCAGATAGCGACTGGATGATCTGAGGTCGAGAAACGTCCCTCTCAGTGAGAATGACAAAAATGGGGCGTACATGGGGCTGACTTGGTTTAGACGGCATAGGAAAGTATAGATCGTTGAAGATGACAAGCATGCCAATTAAACGGCAAATCAATTAATCTGCTCGAAAGAGCACAGGTTAAGCTGGCTGCATAAGCACTCGGCAACCGACGGAGGGAAGGTACAAGGTGCTTATCCCTCCGTTTTTTTTGATAAAAGAATTTATTTTTCATTCAAATTTAATAACAGAACTAAATGGATATAAACGAAGCGGTCTTTCGCAGAGTAGAAAAGGGATTCGGTGCTTCCCTTATGAACTCCAAAGAAGAAGACTTTAACAAACTGATGAGCACCTTGTCTCTTGATGAATGTCAGAGCATTATCACATACATGAAGATCGAACGTGAGTTTTATAAAAAGGTTCTTACTGAAGAGTATCGTAAAAAGAATCCTAACTCATTCAGATATCGTGATGCAACAAAGTTTATCGAGAAGGTAAACGAAAAGGGAAAACTTTTAAAATCAATTATAGACCAAAAATTAACTCAGTTATGACAGAGGTAACAGCCAAGCAGCCCGGATCAAATACTCCGGCACAGAGACCCGAACCAATGATTTACGAATTCCAGAAGGAAAATAAGGTTCAGAGTATCCCATTTCCTGCTCTTGCAAGCAGCATAAGGAGAGACCCAGGACTTGTAGGAATAAGAACAGTTCCAACTCAGTTCTGGACAATGTATACGATCATCACAGGGATGCTCAGAGATGAAAATATCAACTTCACTGAAGGAGAGTTTCATGTTCAACAGAACAGTTCGAAAGCATATCTCACAGACATTGAGAAAGCCGATGGATTTGATTCAAAAAGAGCACCTATTGATAGATGGAGACATGACAAGGTTATTAACCTTATTCAGATCCCCGGAGTATTTGCGGGAACAGGTATTGATATGCGTAACGCCGCAATAGGTCTTACCATAAACAAAGAAGGTATCTCTATCGCATTTGGAATGAACGTTCATGAATGTTCAAATTTCAATGTTCTCGGTGGAACGATACTTCGTACTTATTCCTATGATAATGGAAGAAGTGGAGAAACACCATGGGAACTCCTGATGCACAAACTTGGGAAATGGATAAAAGGTCTGAACCAGATCTGGAATGTTCAGAATGAAATAATGGATACAATGAAATCTCTTCAGCTCCCACAACATGAATCAGTAATTGAAGAAATCATTGGTGATCTTTATATCCGGGCAATCAAGCAGGCTTATTTCAAGGGAGGCGTCACTCCGTTTGACACTCATGAGCTCAGTAATTTCACCAAGGAAATGATTCAGGCTCGCAGAGCAGAAGAAAGGCTTGCAAACGTGTGGGATATTTATAGCTGGGGAACATCCATTATGAAGCCGGGGATTGTTGATATTGGAGAAATCGCAAATAACAGCAATCTTTGGGCTGATTACCTTACGGATCGTTTCGAGATGAATGTTCCTGATGCAATAATAGTCGAATAAAACGAAAATGAAATTCTTTGAAGAATTAAAAGGGATAATTGGCGACAAGACTGTTGTCATATCCATCACAGCAGACGGAGAGAGACTAATAGTGGTCTCTCTCCCGAAAGACAAAAATGACGAACCGCTTACCGGGTTTGTTCCTCTATGTATGTCTGGCACTCCTGATCAGCTCGAGGCCGGATTTATGAATTCTCTTGCAAAAAGCGTTGAAGTTCTTAATGGACTGAAATCTAATCTTGATGCAGTTGAAAAATCAAAAGTAGAAGCATCATCAAAAACAACCATTCCATCTACGAAGAAAGGGAAAGGCAAAAAGGATGAAAAAGCTTCTGACACAAAAGAAGAGCCATCTGGAACAGAAGGATTACCTTTTTCTGATGCAACAGATGAAGAAGCAGATAATGTCTTTGATGATGTTGATCAGGAAACCGGAGAAATACCGGTAACAACCCAGGCGGAAATTCAGCCGCAGAATAAGTCAGCACAAAGTCCTGCTCCAACGCCAAAGCCTCCAGCTCCAAAAGCTCCACCTGTCGCAGCAGCTCAACAGACAATGCAAATGCCGGAAACTCCAGCTGCAAACAATGATCAACCAATAAACGAAGCTAGCGATGAGTGGTGAAATGCATACAAAAGAGCTTAAAAGAGAGTTTGTCGACAAGAAAACAGGCATGACTCTCTCAGATCCGAACATAGCTTGGACACCAAAACAGGTCCTCGAGTCTTATTCTACACACTATCCTCATCTTATTAATGCTTCAATCTCCGGGCCAATGATTGGAGTTGACAAGGTTACATATGAGTTTAGCGGGTCGGCCGGAACAAAGGGGTAATGGATTTCTTTGAAGCAGTGAACAGGCTGGAGTACGACAATACCCAGCCTGTTTCTTTTAAATACATGAATGACCTGGCCCAAATCATATTAAGTGACTATTCACGTATTGAAAGGAAATCAGAGGAAAAAACAATTATTGTTCCAGAAGAATTAATTCCATTCTTACCATGAGATCGAAAGATGAAACTTCAGCAAAAATAATCTTTGAAACAGATTATCATGATCTGATAAAAGGAAGGAATATGGCAATAAAAGCCATGAAAGAGATAATCCCTATCTTTAAATCTGAGTTTGAAAGATTTGACAAAAAGATTGACTTCTCTCTTTTGTCAGAGAAACAATTATATGATCTATTCATAAGGAAATTGACTGATATTAGTATGAGTTATTCAGATCGAAAATTCTGGATAGATTATGATGAGAATAACGATAGATTCATAATCAAAGTAAGAGTCTTTGATGATTATCCAGGAAATACTCTTTATGCTGTATCAATTTCAGTCCTGCCTGACTTACATGCTATAAATAAGCCATTTCATGATTTTATATGTATGGTATTAAGCATTATGAGTAGTAGAGATGTTCCTCTAATAGATTCAAACTATTATGGCGAATGGGAACTTGATACTCTGTCTGAGATAATAGAAGAAGGCGATTCTACATTCGAGCTTGAAAGAGAAATGAAGCTTTACAGGAAATGGCACATGAAATACAGGCAATTATTGTCATCAAATTTCTTCAATCATAATAAAGCAATTAAGCTTCTAGAAAAGTCTTCTCTTCCAAGTGAACTACATGATTCTGCGCTAAACTGGATGCTGAAAACAGAAAAAATGGATGACATTGATTGGGATTTGGATACAATATCTTCAACCGCAAGGCATGCTTAAATAGAGGAGCAAGGAATCGAAGAAGACGATTTATATAATGATGGTAATCCAGTAGAGATAGACCAGGTATTTAGAATACTTTGGTTTAGCGATGAATCATATATCCGCGATTTATGTGCTCAGCTCGGAGAAACGCAAGGAAATTTAGGAGAGATTTATCCATGTACAGTAGTTGATTGCAGAACAAAAGAAGATTTTGATACAGCAAGAAAGTTACATGAAGATACATTTCAGAAGATACCAGAATTACTTATGAAATCTTTTGAGATAGGATCAGACTTATTTGATGATATAAGAGAATACATTGAAACAGAAAAAGCAAAGAAATGCAAAATAAAGAAGACTCGATCGAAGTATCAGCTGTCGTTACCATATACAGAAGTACAACATTAAGGGCAAGCAGAAATGATACATTTTATGTTGAAATACAAAATGTAGTAACAAAAAGAAAAGGAAAACCTATTCTTGGAGCAGCGAGGCCTATTACAAAGGAAGCGATGAATAATATTATTGATCTCTCACGCATGGAAGAAAAAAGCAATTATTTTTCATCCAAACTTCTTCCCGAAAATCTATTGTCATTTAATCCTGACAGGCATAACAGAAGCATTAT
>JAAYYM010000452.1 GCA_012515365.1 Clostridia bacterium | reverse complement strand
CATGCTGTTATCATAATGATTATGATGAAAAATTAATTTTAGAAACCATGAGAGAATATGGATTACAGACATCTGTACTGAACAAATACATGTGGTATCCAATAGGAACAAGTCAGAATTGTTATAATCCTAAATTACGCCATGGGATTGTACAAGGATGGAAAAAGAAGATATGAAAGATATTAGAATGGATGTAAAAATAATCGCATTTTATCTTCCACAATATCATAGAATTCCTGAAAATGATGAATGGTGGGGAAAAGGGTTTACAGAATGGACTAATGTTAGAAGAGGAAGGCCTTTCTATGCCGGACATTATCAACCGAGAGTACCGATTAATAAGTGTTATTATAATTTGATGGATGATGGAGAATTAGCCAGACAGGCGAATTTGGCACAAAAATATGGAATTGATGGTTTCTGCTTTTATCATTACTATTTTAATGGAAAAAAACTTCTTGAGAAACCGGTAGAACGATTGTTAAAAGATTCATCAGTTAAGATTCCGTTTTGTTTATGTTGGGCTAATCAGAGCTGGGGCAGAACTTGGTATCGAAATGAAGGGAAATCCAATATCTTACTTCGACAAATATATGGAAACGAAACAGAGTGGACCGCACATTTTTATTATCTGTTACCCTTTTTCAAGGATCATAGATATATTAAAAAAAGTGGATGCCCCATTTTCTTAATATATATTTCTTCTGATATTCCTAAATTTCAAAAAATGATTCGATTATGGAGAACGTTAGCCGTTGAAAATGGATTACTTGGTTTATATATTATTACAATGAATACCAGTTATCATCAAGATAGTAGACAATATGGTATAGATGCACAAGTTGATTTTGAACCAATGAGAGCTATTCGTGATTTACCTGATTTTATTCAGAAACATCGTAAATTCAGAAGAAAACATATTGCAAAGAAGCATTTAGAAACTAATCATTTCTTGAATCGCTTTTTGATAGATAATGTATGCTCATATGATTACTTATTTAAAAGAATTATTAAAAGAAAGATATCTGATCAGAAAAAAATATATCTAGGTGCCTTCCCAGATTGGGATAATTCGTCAAGAAAAGACGAAGATTGTACAATTATACGAGGTAGCACTCCTAAGAAATTTGAAAAATACTTAAGAATTCAATTACATCGTTCCATTGAATTGAATAATGATTACTTATTTATCAATGCATGGAATGAGTGGAGCGAAGGTGCATATTTGGAACCTGATGAAAAATATGGATACGCATATTTAAAAGCATTAAAGAGAGCAAAAGATAGTATAGGGGAGTGTGCTATGAATTTACATCAAAAAAAGAGTCTATTAAAAAATATTTTTTTAAATATGTATAGCAAGAGCATTGGACGCACATTACAAAAATGGGATAAGTCGTCTACAATAGAATATCCTTGTTATTTAAAGGGAAATCAATATATTAGCATTGGAAAAAACTCGATACTAGCAAGAGGAAGCAGGATTGAAGCATGGGAGATTAAAGGGCAAAAAATAAAACCAAGTATTATGCTTGGTAATGGTGTCATTTTTAATCCTAATTGTCATGTGGGAGCAATTAATAAGGTTGTTATTGAGGATAATGTAATATTGGGATCTAATGTATTGATTACGGATCATTTTCATGGTCAAATCAGTAAGTCGGCATTGAGAATTCCACCAGCAAAAAGAAAATTGTATTCAAAAGGAACGGTAACTATATGTCGAAATGCTTGGATAGGAGAAAATGTAGCAATTTTACCTGGAGTTACTGTAGGGGAGAATGCAATTGTTGGTGCAAATGCTGTGGTAACAAAAGATGTACCATCAAATGCAGTGGTTGGTGGAAATCCTGCAAGAGTGATTAGAATTATTAAGTAATGCCAGTTTTAATAGGTAGGTATACATAATCGAAAATTTAGAATTGACGGTAATGAGTTATTTGATTAAATTGTCAAAGTAAATTCAAATAATAAATATATTATAGCAGTGATATTAAAAGAAAGGAACGTATGATAGTTAAATCTCTAATTATTATACAAAAATGCGTTATGAGTAAATATAAAATTGCAATGGGTATATTGACTGCAAATAGATCAAAACATATAAAGGAAGATTTGAATGCTATAGCGGCAGAAACATATAAGAGAAACATTGGTATTTATATCTATGACGGAAGTACTGATATAAAAACTGAAAAAGTAGTATCTGAATTTATAGATAAAGGTTATCATCATGTTCATTACTTTCATAATAATGAACATGATGATAAGAAGAATTTTCGCGATAGAGCGAGTAGCCTGTTATCTGAAATGGATGCGGAATATATTTGGATATGTGGAGACAAATTTACGATTCTACCGGTTAATTATGAGAAGATTCTTTTTTATGTGGACAAAGATTATGATATTATTACCATTTATAGTAAACCTATAAATAGAACCCAATGTTTTTCTGATCCGGTATTATTTCTAAATTACGCAATAGTGCCACTCACACATTGGGGCTCTACAATAATAAGAAAGGAATTAATAAATAATTTTAATTTTATTGATATAATGAGCAAATGTCCGAGCTTCTGGCATGTATATATGTATGCGAAAGCGATAGAAAAGCAAAATTTCTTAGGAATAGTATTATTTGTTAACGAAAAAAAACTTCAACTTAAAGCACGATATCATACTAGGAGCAGAACACTTTCTCATATGTGGTATTCATGGATAGAGAATTGGTATAAACTAATAGAAATTTTACCACGAAGATATTCTAGAATTAAACCAAATTTGTATAATCGAATTGATAAAGATGTACATTTTTTCTGTTTACAAGAGTTATTTAGGCAAAGAGCAGAAAATCAATTTGATTTTAGAAAGTGTTTAGAATATAAGCAATATATATCGAAGGTGATACTGTTACCAAATTTGCTTGTTTATTTTATTTCGGCAATACCAACAGAAATCGCAGGAATGATTTACAAGTATATTGTTTTATAGTATAGGAGGTTTAATATGAAACCATTTATTATAGCTGAAATAGGATGTAATCACAAAGGAGATATAGAGATTGCAAAGAAAATGATAACAGTATTAGCAGAGTATTGTAAAGTAGATGCAGTTAAATTTCAAAAGCGAAATAACAGAGAACTTTTATCTGAAGAGGAGTATAACAAGCCACATCCGAACCCGAACAATGCCTATGGGAAAACTTATGGGGAACATAGAGATTTTTTAGAGTTTAGTATTAAGGAACACGCCATTTTAAAATCATTTTGTGAGGAGAAAAAAATAATTTATAGCTCCTCCGTATGGGATATGACGTCTGCTAGAGAAATTGCATCACTAAATCCTAAGTTTATAAAAATTCCATCGGCAGAAAATATTAATAAAGGTTTAGTTCAGTGGATTTGTGATAATTATCAAGGAGAGATCCATATTTCTACAGGAATGACTACAAAGGAAGAATTGGATCGATTGGTTGAATTTCTAAAAGTGAAAGATAGAGCTAAGGATACAATATTATACAGTTGTACTTCGGGTTATCCAGTGCCTACTGAAGATGTATGTTTATTAGAAATCGCATATTTGAAAGAGAAGTATGGAAAGATTGTTAAAGGAATTGGATTTTCAGGACATCACAATGGAGTGACATTGGATATGGGGGCATACACATTAGGTGCAAACTATATTGAGAGGCATTTTACATTGGACAGAACATGGAAAGGGACAGATCATGCCGCATCGTTAGAGCCAGATGGAATGTATAAACTAGTACGACGTATACATAGTCTAAATGTAGCATTGAAATATAAGGAAGAGGACATTCTTAAAATAGAGGGATCACAACGTAAGAAACTAAAGTATAAGGGTGATAATATTATTTAAAATAATTTTAAAATCAGGCATACAGTCTTTGAAAAGAACTGTAAATACAACTACTATACCAATGAGAGGATGTTTACATGATAAAATTATCTGAATATATTTTCAAGTTTTTGAAAGAAAAACAAGTCCAACATATATTTATGGTACCTGGCGGAGGTGCTATGCATCTTGTGGATTCTTTGGGAAATTCGGAGATAGAATATGTATGTTGCCAGCATGAACAGGCAGCAGCAATAGCAGCAGAAGCTTATGGACAACACAGCAATCATCTAGGTGTGGCACTTGTTACATCAGGTCCAGGAGGGACAAATACAATCACTGGTGTGGCCGCAGGGTGGATAGACTCTACGCCAATGATGATAATATCTGGTCAGGCAAAGAGACAGGATTTAATAGGAAGTAAAGGAGTACGTCAAATTGGATCGCAAGAGGTTACTATTATTGAGATAGTTGAACCAATTACTAAGTACGCTGTACAAATATATGATCCAACTATGGTATGCTATTATTTAGAGAAAGCTTATTATGAGGCAACAACTGGACGTAAGGGACCAGTTTGGCTTGATATTCCGTTGGATGTACAAGCTGCAATGATTGAACCTGATCAGCTTAAACACTTTATTCCTGAGCTAGATAGTACAGACGAAGATATAGAGACATCTATAAAGGAAATAATTCAAAAACTAAAAAAATCCAAGAAACCGTTAATTTTAGCTGGAAATGGTATTTATTCATCAGATTCTGTAGATGAATTTCATGAGTTATTACAAAAGGTACAGATTCCAGTACAAACTACGTGGAAATCAATTGATGTTATGTGGGATAAGCATCCATTATATGCAGGACATCCAGGTGGATTAGGCGATAGAGGTGCCAATTTTATTATTCAGGAATGTGATTTGCTAATTACATTAGGTGCAAGATTAGATAATAGTATTACTGCATTTAATGAACTGGAATTTGCTCCTAATGCATATAAGATAGTTGTTGATATTGATAAGAATGAACTTCATAAATTTGTTATGCGGATCGATTTACCTATATGTTGTAATGTTAAACATTTAATTAAACATTTTAACAAAGCAATGGAAAATGAGGAGCCAATACTCAGAGAAAATTGGACAAGTCACTGCAATGAATTACGAGAAAAGTATCCCATTATTACAAAACAGCATGAAATGATGGAAGATTATGTTAGCGGATACTATTTTACAGGATTATTAAGTGATGTGTTAGGAGAAGATGATATAATTGTACCAGAGAGTGCAGGTGTTACTGTAGAAGCTACGATTCAGGCGTTTAGGAATAAAAAGGGACAAAAAATAAAACATGCAGCTGGTTTAGGATCTATGGGATTTGGATTACCCTATTCTATTGGTGCATGTCTTGCAAACGAAGGTCGAAGAACAATTTTAATTAATGGAGATGGCGCATTTCAATTAAATATTCAAGAATTGGAAACTATACATAGACTGCAACTTCCTGTTAAAATTTTTATTTGGAATAATCAGGGCTATGCAAGTATAAGAGGAATGCAAAGGAATAATTTTAAAGGGCATTATGTGGCAAGCGAGATTCATAGTGGAATGACTTTACCTAATATTAGTCGAGTAGCAGAAGCATATGGATTATCTACATTTCAAATTCATAATAATAGCGAAATAAAAGAAGTGATTGATCAGGTTTTAACGATGGAAGGTCCGACTTTGTGCGAATTGATATTGTCTCCAGATGAAATTGTTGCTCCTAAAGTTCAAGCAAAAATAGGTAAAGATGGGAATATGATTCCTGGGAAATTGGATTGTATGTGGCCCTTTATTGACAACAATTAATGATACAGGAGCAAGAATGTTGAGCAAAATAGAACAAGATGATTATGAAACTATTATGTCAACAATGAATCTCAGACAATTTACAGAGACCAGTATATTAATTACTGGAGCAACTGGATTTAT
>JAAYYM010000451.1 GCA_012515365.1 Clostridia bacterium | reverse complement strand
TTTCTCAGTTTCTCACCAGTAAATATAGCCTACAATATGCAGTTCTTAGTGATCTGGGTATCGATTCTGATCTTGACCAATCGGCTTTAAACCTGTTGAATCGGATAGCCAGTAACAGGGACTCAAAAGCATATTTGGGATATCCGGTTCGGATCTATACTGTTTATGGGAAAGGTGGAATAGCATATCAGAAAATCGCACCAGTTTTTTTGTTCCCTGTAGAATATACCGGAGGCCATGTGGAGATATCCTGGCTGCCTTCGATCAACATGGAAGTCTTAAAAGGCTTTTGTGACAGCAACTCGGATTCCCTTGCAGTGGAACTTGTGAATCTGGAAAATGAACTAGGTATGAACACACTTGACGCAGACATAGAAGTCGACGAACTTGTCCTGAGGTTAAAAGAAATCAGGCAATGGGATTGGAGTGAACGTATCGATCCGTATAACATTCCTTGTAATACCAATCTTGAGGAACTATCAAACGGGATCTATAATAGACCGATAATCATAGAAGCAGCAAGGGAACGATATACTCAGGGTCTGGAAACTGAACTTATGACTCTGGCAAATATGCCCGAAGATAACTACAAGGGAACAGCACTATATTCCTGGGTGAAAAACAGAATGGCAAACACCCAACAAAATGAAATACAACCGCTACTTGAAGTTTTACCTCTAAACTCAGAACAGGCTCTGTCTGTTGAAAAGGCACTCAGATCAGAGCTAACTATTGTTACGGGACCTCCTGGAACCGGCAAATCTCAAGTTGTTACCGACCTCTTAGTCAATATTGCATGGAATGGAAAAAGTGCACTTTTTTCAAGTAAAAACAACAAAGCAGTTGATGTTGTTGATGCGAGAGTCAATGGTCTCTGCAAACGTCCGGTGCTTCTTCGTATCGGTAGCAACCAGTATGCATCACGACTTGCAGAAATAATAGAAGGCCTGCTCAATGCAAGACCGACAGCAGCGGACAGGTCAGACATGCTGTATTATTCCCGCGAATATAATGCATTGCTTGCCGAAAGAGACAAGCTTTACAACGATAAAAACTCAATAGTAGCAGCAAGGAATGCCCTTAATGAACTGGAGCAGAAGTATTGTCTGATCAGAGAATTTACTGAACAATGCTTCGACAGCATCAGCTCTAGAGATATATCAAAAGTTGAAGAAGCGGCGTTAGCGTTTACTACCGCGTACCACAAAACACGGAAAGAAAAACAGAACTTCTTTGTGAAGCTTTTCTGGCCCGGAGTTAAGACGAAACGAATTGTTGCATGTGAAAAGGCCGCAGACTATTACAACACATATGCAGGTCGCTATGCGTTAGCAGCAGCAAGTTCAGACCTCTCTGAAGACGAGGTCGAACAGTTGGAGGCTAATGCAATAGCATTTGAGAAGGTGCTTGCGATAGCAGCTGAATATAAAGTAAGCCTTGAGAAATTTAAGTCTTATGAATCTCTTGAAAGCATTGACAAAAAACTTGCAAATAACAAAGGTGCTCTTGCAGTAATTGCCCATAAGCTCTGGGATAAATGGCTTACTACACAAGCAGTATCATTCTCTGCGAGTGAACGTCAGGAAATGTCTAACTTCGTTGCTGCTATGAAGTTGGCGGGGGACATTGATCTGTCCGCGAACCCTGAGCTAAAGAAACAGTATTCTCAGATGTCAAAACAGATGACAAAGTATTTACAGTGCTGGGCAGTCACATCACTATCAGCAAAAAGCCGCATACCCTTTGAGGCAGGTGTATTTGATTATGTGATAATTGACGAGGCCAGTCAGTGCGACATTGCATCTATTTTGCCCTTATTGTATAGAGCAAAACGAGCTGTGATTATCGGAGATCCAAAACAATTGAGCCACATATCACAGTTGTCCAAGAAACAGGATCTGGCATTATTACAGAAATACCACATTTCACCAGCCTGGTCCTACTCCGCAAATTCATTATACGCGCTCGCGGCTGGTAAGGTAGCTGTAGAGGATATTGTACAGCTTAAAGATCACTTCAGAAGTTGTTCTGACATTATAGAGTTTTCTAATGAGGTCTTCTACGACGGAAGTCTAAGAACGACCACAAAATATGCAAATCTGAAAACGCCTGCTGGTGAAAAACCGGGAATACGATGGATCAATGTGGCAGGGAAAATCGTTCGCCCCAACAATGGCAGCGCTTATAATGATGAAGAAGTAGATGCTGTTGTCGAAGAGCTTAAACGACTTATAACGATCGGCTATGTAGGTAGTATCGGAGTCACTACACCATTTAGGGTTCAGGCAGAA